>CAMJRQ010000026.1 GCA_946408305.1 uncultured Prevotellaceae bacterium | reverse complement strand
TGCCATTTAGATGCCAAAGCAACGATGCAGATTGAGATCAGCGTGAACAAAGGTCGTGGTTACGTCCCCGCCGAGGAGAACCGTGCCTACTGTACCGATGTGAACGTGCTGCCTATTGATTCAATTTACACTCCTATCCGTAATGTCAAGTACTCGGTCGAGAACTTCCGCGTAGAGCAGAAGACCGACTATGAGAAACTCGTGCTTGAAATCACCACGGATGGTTCCATTCACCCGAAGGATGCCTTGAAGGAGGCTGCCCGCATCCTCATCCACCACTTCATGCTCTTCTCCGACGAGAAAATCACGCTCGAGAACAGCGATGTGGACGGCAATGAGGAGTTTGACGAGGAAGTGCTCCACATGCGCCAGCTTCTGAAGACCAAGCTTGTGGATATGGATCTCTCCGTACGCGCCCTCAACTGCCTGAAGGCTGCCAACGTAGAGACTCTGGGCGACCTCGTCCAGTACAACAAGACTGACCTCCTGAAGTTCCGCAACTTCGGCAAGAAATCGCTCACGGAGCTTGATGATTTGCTCGAGGGTCTGAATCTGTCGTTTGGAACTGACATCACTAAGTATAAGTTAGATAAAGAATAAACAAAAATGAGACATAACAAGAAATTCAACCATCTGGGTCGTACTGCATCCCACAGGCACGCCATGCTGGCCAACATGACCATCTCCCTGTTCATGCACAAAAGAATCACTACGACTTTGGCCAAGGCTAAGGCATTGAAGAAGTATGCCGAGCCGCTGATTACCAAATCGAAGGAGGACACCACCAATTCGCGCCGTGTCGTCTTCAGCTATCTTCAGGACAAGCAGGCCGTCACCGAGCTCTTCACCACCATCGCACAGAAGGTGGGCGACCGTCCCGGCGGCTACACCCGCATCATCAAGACGGGCTTCCGTCCCAGCGATGCTGCCCCCATGTGCTTCATCGAACTCGTAGACTTCGACGAGAACATGGCCAAGGCTCCCAAGAAAGCCAAACGCACGCGCCGTTCTTCGAAGAAGGCAGCCGAGGCCCCCGCAGCCGAGGCTCCTGCAGCAGAAACCACGGCAGAAGAAGCTCCTGCCGAGAAGGCTGAGTAACCATACTAATCAAAAGAATGCAATAATGTTGCCGCTCTGTCCGCGAAGGATGGGGCGGTTTTTTTGTTTCCTCTCGTGTCGGCCCTATTAACGTGTTGCCCTCTCCGAGGGGAGCACTTGCGCGATGGCATCCCACGGAAAGGATGTTCTATGGTGGCTTGTTGTAACTGACTCCCCTCCCCACGCGTGGGGAGGGGTAGGGGTGGGGAACGCACTCCGCAGGCTCGAAACCGGCTGGGCGTTTACCCCACCCCTCCGCTTCGCTCCACCCCTCCCCTCATAGGGGCGGGGAGCACGTGGCTGTCATCCAGAGCGAAGCGAAGGATCTTTTCGCTGCAGGCTTAGATTTATTGGTGTCTGGGGATAATTCTCTTCTTAGGTACAGGATTCCTTTGCTGAAGCCTCAAATGTGAAATCCTACGATTAGGAGGCTTATCTGCGAAAGACCGCTAAAGGCGGTCTCCCTTTCGGTAACCGGGGGTACTCGCTTGCGAGCACCCCCGGAGAACAAGTGCCCCAAATGGTAAACGACCCCTTCAGGGTCGGGGACTTCTTTCTCGTCTTCTATCCGAGGGTGCTCGTTTCACTCGTACCCTCGGTTACCGATAGGTGGACGCCTTCAGCGTCCTGGCTTGTCATCCTGAGCAAAGCTCGAGCGCGCTGCGCTCTGAATGACAGAGAGTGCGGAAGAATGACAAGGACGGAAGGGGCGGGGACGGCTGCGAGGTGGAAAATTTTGCGTGTATTGTCCCTGTTATTTCATAAAATAGTAGTAATTTTGTGCACTAAAAATCCGAAAGATATGAAGAGAAGCAAGATTTCCTTCTGCGCGATGCTCGTGGTTGTGCTCCTAAGCATGGCCTCGTGCGGGCACCGCAGAGATAACCGGGCCGAGCAGGTGCCGGTGGTGCGCATCGACACAGTGGTGCAGGCCGGAGTGGGCAGTGTGCTCCAGTTCCCCGGCCGTGTGGTGGCTGCGGACGAGGTGAATGTGTCGTTCCGCGTGGCCGGTCCGCTGCGGCGTGTCTATGCCCAGGAGGGCAAGGCTGTGAAGGCCGGACAGCTGCTGGCCGAGATAGACCCCACGGACTATCGGGTGCAGCTCTCGGCCACCGAGGCCGAGTATGCCCAGGTGAAGGCCGAGGCCGAGCGCGTCATGGCCCTCTACGCTGAGAACGGCACCACGGCCAGCAACTACGACAAGGCCCGCTACGGCCTGCAGCAAATCGAGGCCAAGTTGCAGAACCACCGCAACCAGCTGGCCTACACCCGCATCTATGCCCCCTTCTCGGGCGTGGTGCAGAAGTGCTTCTTCGAGGGCGGCGAGACAGTGGCCGCCGGACTCCCCATCGTCTCGATTCTCTCGAGCGGGAAGCTCGAAGTGGAGGTGAATCTGCCCGCCGTGTCCTATATGCACATTGACGAGTTCCAGTCCTATTCCTGCACGCTCGACGTGCTGCCCGGCCTCCAGTTGCCCCTCCAGCTGATCAGCGTCCTGCCCAAGGCCAACACGAACCAGCTCTACACGCTGCGCCTGCGGCTCGACCCCCAGGGCGAGCGCGTGGCACCGGGCATGTCGGCCTGGGTGACCATCCATACGTCGGCCGACGGAGCCAGCCAGATGCGCGTGCCCACGACGGCCATCGCCGAGGACGACGGCCAAAGCTACGTCTATCTCTACGAGTCGGGCACCGTGCGCCGCGTGGCTGTCAAGGTGGAGATGCTCCACACCGACGGCACGGCCAACGTCACCGGAGCCCTCTCGGCTGGCGACCGCATCGTCACCTCGGGCGTTCATCATCTCTCGGACGGCGCGCGCGTGGAGCCGCTCCAGCCCGTGTCGGACACTAACGTGGGAGGAATGCTATGATGGACCTCGGATCCTGGGCCTTCCGCAACAAGAAGCTCGTCTATTTCCTGGTGGCCGTGCTGCTGCTGGGCGGCGCATTGTCGTGCTATCAGATGAGCAAGCTGGAAGACCCCGTCATCAAGATAAAGATGGCCCTGGTGGTGACCACCTATCCCGGCGCCTCGGCCCACCAGATGGAGATGGAGGTGACCGACGTGCTGGAGAAGCAGATACGCACGATGGGCGACGTGGACAACATCGAGAGCTATTCCTACAACGACCTCTCCATCCTGCAGGTGGAGCTCTCCTCCACGCTGAGCAACGACGAGGTGGAACAGTGCTGGGACCGCTTGCGCCGCAAGGTCTACGACGCCCAGTCGAAGCTGCCCGCCGACTGCTACACCTCGGTGACGAAGGACGACTTCAGCGCCGTCTACGGCATGTTCTATGCCATGACGGCCGACGGCCTCTCGGAGCGCGAGCTCAGCGCCTATGCCGAGCTGGTGAAGCGCGAGGTGGCCAACCTGGAGGGCGTGGACCGCGTGGAAATCTACGGCAAGCAGGAGGAGTGCATCGAGATTCGCCTGCTGCAAGACAAGATGTCGAGCCTGGGCGTCATGCCCGCCGAAGTGCTGGCCGTGCTCAACGGGCAGAACCGCACGTCGTACAGCGGATACTATGACAACGGCGACCAGCGCGTGCGCATCACCGTGGCCGACCGCTTCCAGCGTGTGGAGGACATACGCCGCATGCTCATCCAGGGGCATGAGGCCGACCAGCTGACCATCGGCGACATAGCCGAGGTGGAGAAGAGCATCGAGCGGCCCGTGCGCAACGCCCTGCAGTACGACGGGAAGTCGGCCCTGGGCATCCTCGTCTCGGCCTCGTCCAGCGCCGATGTGGTCAAGGTGGGCAACCGTGTGGACCGCCTCATGGAACACCTCCATCAGTCGCGTTTCCCCACGGGCGTGGAGTGCCACAAGGTCTTCAACCAGCCCGAACGCGTCCGCGAGTCGCTGGGCACGTTCGTGCTGAACCTCATCGAGTCGGTGCTCATCGTCATCGTGGTGCTCATGTTCTTCATGGGCTTCAAGAGCGGCCTCATCATAGGCGTCAGCCTGGTGGTCATCGTCTTCGGCTCGTTCCTGCTGCTGGGCCACATGGACGGCACGATGCAGCGCGTCTCGCTCGGAGCCTTCATCCTGGCCATGGGCATGCTGGTGGACAATGCCATCGTCATCGTCGACGGCATTCTGGTCGACCTCAAGGCCGGCAAGCCGCGCAGCGAGGCACTCACGGGCATCGTCCGTCGCACGGCCCTGCCGCTGCTGGGCGCCACGCTCATTGCCATCCTCTCGTTCCTTCCCATCTTCATGTCGCCCGACACGGCCGGCATCTACGTGCGCGACCTCTTCATCGTGCTGGCCGTCTCGCTGTTGCTCAGCTGGGTGCTGGCCCTGACGCATGTCCCCCTGATGGCAGACCGCCTCTTCGCCCATCAGCAGGCAGGCCCGTCGGAGAGCGAGACCCCCTACGAGGGCCGCACGTATCGCGTCCTCGGCTCGGTGCTCGGCTTCTGTCTGAGAAACCGCCTGCTGGTGACCCTCGGCGTGGTGGGCATGCTCGTGCTGGCCGTGCTGGGATATCCGCGCATGCGCCAAGGCTTCTTCCCCGACATGGTCTACAACCAGTGCTACATGGAATACAAGCTGCCCGAGGGAACCAACAGCACCCGCGTGCAACGCGACCTCGACAGCATCCAGGCCTACCTGCGCACCTATCCCGAGATAACCCACATCACCGCCTCCATCGGCGGGACGCCCGGCCGATACAACCTGGTGCGCACCGTGCCGATGCCCTCGCTCGCGTATGGCGAGCTCATCATCGACTTCGACTCGCCCCAGTCGCTCGACCGCCGCATCAATGCCATCCAGGACTATCTGGCCGCCCACTATCCCGATGCCTACCTCAACGTGAAGAAATACAACCTCATGTTCAAGAAGTACCCCATCGAGCTACAGTTCCAGGGCCCCGACCCCGCCGTGCTCCACACGCTGGCCGATACGGCCCGGGCCATCATGGAGCGGAGCGGGCTGGTGCGCCTGATAACCACCGACTGGGAACCCAAGGTGCCCGTGCTGACCGTCGACTACGACCAGGCTTCGGCCCGCCGCATCGGCCTCTCGCGCCACGACCTCAGCCTCTCGCTCCTGTCGGTGGGCGGCGGACTTCCCGTGGGTAACTTCTACGAGGGAATCTATTCGAACCGCATCTACGTGAAGTGTGTCGACGAGAAGGGCCAGCCGGTGGATAACCTGCAAGACATGCAGGTCTTCTCCTCGCTGCCCAATCTCTCGGGGATGCTCACCGAGGAGAACCTCGTTCGCCTGCGCACCGGCACGCTCAGCCGCGACCAGCTGCTCTCCGACCTCCTCGGCACCACGCCCCTGCGGCAGGTGAGCCGCCGCGTCGAAGTGGACTGGGAAGACCCCGTCGTGCCCCGCTACAACGGCCAGCGCATGCAGCGCGTGCAGTGCTCGCCCCTTGCCGGAGCCGAGACGGAGCGCACGCGGGCAGCCCTGGCACGCCAGATTGAGAAGATGGACCTGCCCGAGGGCTATTCGCTCAGCTGGCAGGGCGAGAAGGCCGCCAGCGACCGCAGCATGAAGTATCTCTTTGCCAACTTCCCGCTGGCCATCATCCTCATGATTGCCATCCTCATCATGCTCTTCAAGGACTATCGCAAGCCCGCCATCATCTTCTGCTGCATCCCGGTGCTTTTCGTGGGCGTGGTGCTCACCATCCTGCTCACGGGCAAGACGTTCACCTTCGTGGCCATCGTCGGTGCGCTGGGCCTGATAGGCATGATTGTGAAGAACGGCATCGTGCTCATGGACGAGGTCACCTTCCAGCTCTCGCAGGGCAAGGAACCCGTCAGCGCCCTCATCGAGAGCAGCCAGAGCCGCCTGCGCCCCGTGATGATGGCCTCGATGACCACCGTGCTGGGCATGATTCCGCTGCTGGGCGATGCCATGTTCGGCAGCATGGCCGTCACCATCATGGGCGGCCTCGTCTTCGGCACCCTCATCACCCTCCTGTTCATTCCCGTGCTCTATGCCCTGTTCTTCGGAATTAAAATCAAAGACTGAACCGATGAAGAAGATACTCACCCTGCTTCTCCTCCTCCCGATGCCGCTCCTGGCCCTGCGAGCCGAGCGCCTCAGCATACAGCAGTGCCGCCAGATGGCCCTGCAGAACAACCGCTCGCGCCAGTCGGCCTCGCTGGCCACCCAGGGGGCCGAATACACGCGCCGCTCCGTGCGGGCCCAGTTTTTCCCAAATTTCTCGCTCGCCGGCTTTGGCATGTACGACACGGGCGACGGCGGGCTGAACATCGAGGGCGGCATGCTGCCCGTGGGCTCCATGGCCACCGGCTCGTTCGTCCCCACCGGCTCGTTCGCCTATTTCCCCGGCCTCGACCTCGACTATAAGATTGGCGGCCTCTACAGCGGCAACCTGCTCCTGCGGCAGCCCCTCTACATGGGCGGCAAGATTCGGGCCGGCTATCGCATGTCGCAGCTGGCCGTCGATGTCTATCGCCAGCGCGAGCGCCTCACCGAGGCCGAAGTCATCCAGCAGGCCGACGAGGCCTATGCCAAGGTGGTCAACGCCCAGGAACTGCTGCAGGTGGCCCAGAAATACAAGACCCTGCTCGACGAACTGGAACGCAACGTGGAGAGCGCCGTGCGGCTGGGGCTGAAGATGGAGAACGACCGCATGAAGGTGCAGGTGAAGCTCAGCGAGGTGGAACTGCAGATACGCCGCGCCCAGAACGGTGTGCGGCTGGCCAAGATGAACCTCTGCCACGTGCTGGGCAAGCCGCTCGGCAGCGATGTGGAGGTGGACGGGCAGTATCCCTCGGTCGACGAGGCCCTCAGCGTGCAGACCGACGACGTCTCGGCCCGCCCCGAGTATGCCATGCTCCAGTCGCAGACGCAGTTGGCCAGCGAGCAGGTGCGCATGGCCCGCAGCGAGATGCTGCCCCAGGTGGCCCTGCTGGCCAAGTATGGCTACACGCACGGCATCGAATTCAACGACCGCGCGTTTCTCAACGGATGGAACTTTGCCGGAGGCGTCACCGTGAGCATCCCCCTCTATCACTTCGGCGAGCATGCCAACAAGGTGCGGGCTGCCAAGACCAAGCTGCAGCAGACGCAGATTGAGCAGGAAGACAAGACCGAGCTGATGCTGCTCGAGCTGAACCAGGCCGCCAACCGGCTCGACGAGGCTCGCCTCGAGGTGGAATTATCGGAAAAGACGCTTGCCGAGGCCGAGAACAGCATGGCGCTGAGCGGCAAGCAATATAAGGCAGGAGTGGAGACGCTGAGCGACTATCTCGAGTCGCAGGCCGTATGGCAGCGTGCCAGCGAGTCGGGCGTCACGGCTCACTTCCAACTGTATCTGGCTGCTGTGGAGTATCTTCGGGCAGCGGGTCGGCTGTCGCCGGTGGGGGAGTGACGGCCTTCTCCTCGGGGGGCAGGACGGTTATCTCCACGCGGCAGATGCCGGCGCGGATGAAATCAAGCTCCTTGGCCGCCGCGCGGCTCAGGTCAATCATGAAACGACGAGTGAACGGGCCGCGGTCCGTGACGCGCACGACGACCTCCTTGCCGTTGCGCAGGCTCTTCACGCGGAGCCGCGTGCCGAAGGGCAGTGTGCGGTGGGCACACGTCAAGCTGTCCTTGTGGTAGATGCTGCCGCTGCTGGTGCGTCGGCCGTGAAAGCGGTCGTGATAGTACGAGGCAATTCCCTCGTGCTTCTGCTGAGCCCGCAGCCCGGCGCAAGTCAGCAGCGCCACCAGCCACAGTATGACGTTTCGTTTCATTCCTTTCCTCTTTTTGCTCTTATTGAAGCGGTTAGCGGCTGCAAGTTTAAGCTTTTTATTTGACATGGGCAAGAAATCGCCCTTTTTTCTGGTTTTTCCCTGCCCCCTGACGTGTGTCGTGCCCCCCTTTTCCCCGATTCAGAAAGGGGCGAACGGAGTGCCTCGGAAAAAGGAACGTGTTGCATGGCCAAACGCAACGTGTTCCTCCGACCCTCGCAACGTGTTCCTCCGGCCATCGCAACACGTTCCTTTTTTCCTTGTCTGCTAAAGCTTGATGACCAGTGTGGGGTCGAGCGGATAGCGGCCGAAGTCCTTGCCGTAGATGGCCAGGCCGCCGTTGCAGTCGTCGGGCACGCTGAGGCGCAGTGTGAGGGTGCGGCTCTCGCGGAGCACCTCGGCGGGAATGTCGATGCAGACGAGCTGTCCGTAGGAACCGGCCTCCGACATGCGGCGGTCGGTGGGTTGCGATGCCCACGAGAGGATGCCGCGGTGGTCGGCCGGGTCGTCGTCGAGCGCACAGCTGCCCACGGCCTTGCCGTTCACGCTGACCTCGAGTTTCGACGGCCACGGCTGCGTGTCGGTCATTGCATAGGCGTTGGCCGACTTGCAGTGGTCGAACGTGCCGCCTCCGAGCATGTAGTCGCCCGCGATGTCGTCGCCGTCCATGTCCTTTCCGAAGAGCTCCTTGGCAGAGGCCTCGAACCGCAGTTCGGCCGACTTGATGTCCTGCGGGGCGATGTCGTCGGGCACGGAGAGCGTATATTCAAAGTATCCGTGGCCGAAGCCGTTGACCTTCAGCCCGTCGTAGACGGACGTCTGCTTGCGTGACCATTCCTGGGCCGAGAAGGACGAGGGCAGGAACGAGAGGAAGCGGGTGTTCTCCGCCTCGAGGTCCTTGCCATCCTTGACGCGGAACGTGGTGAAGTTGCGGTGCAGCACCTTGTCGCCGGCTTTCAGCACGTAGCGCAGCAGATACAGTCCCTTCTGCTCGGGAATGTCGACCGAGACGCTTCCTGCGGTCTGGCTCATGTAGGGCGCGAACTCCACGGGCGTGCTGCTGTTGGCGAACGTGGCGCATTCGCCCAGCTGGTTCCAGCCCACGAGCTCCGTCTCCAGCGAGAGCGTTCCCGGGTCTTTGTCCGTCATAAACGAGGCGTAGAAGGGAACCTCGATGCGCTCGCCTCCCTTAACCTCGGTGTAGAGATAGCGCTCGGGGCTGATGTAGTAAAGGCTCTGGAAGTCGGCAATGGTCATGCCTGGCACCAGTTCGTCCAGTCCGTCGATCTTCGGCGATCGGTCGTACTTCACGTAACCGTTCCACTCGTTGATGACGTCGTGATGCTCCGTGTAGAGCCATCCCGCGCATTTGGGATGACGGCGGAAGGCATCAATCATGATGTGATAGTCCCAGGTGTAGTCGCAGTCGCCGGCACTGCCCACATAGCCCCACACGTTGCCGCATTCGCTGTTGATCATCGGTGCGTCGGTCTGCGTGTTGTTGCCGATGTAGTTGAAGTGGCTGCCGGGGTAAGTGCTGTCTGCATAGAGCTCAATCTCCTTCTCCCACAGGTAGCCCGGAAGATAGGAGTGCCACGAGTTGATGTCCGACTCTACGTGGTCGCGGTGGCAGGCCGACTGGTCCTCCACGAGGCGCGACGGGTCGAGCCCCTTCGTGAGATGATACATGGCGCGAACCCATTCCTGCGTCTCCTCGTTATAGACACCGTCGGTGAACAGGCCCCACGTCTCGTTGAAGTTGACCCAGGCATAGATGCAGGGGTGGTTGTAGTCGCGCTCCACCTGTTCCCGCAGGCAGTGCTCCCAGTCTTCGCGGGCCTCGGGCACGGGCTGGCCCCAGAAGTTGGGCGTGTCGGCCATGATGAGCAGGCCCAGTTTGTCGGCCCAGTAGAGCTTGCGCGGAATCTCCACCTTGATGTGAATTCGGTTGG
>CAMJRQ010000025.1 GCA_946408305.1 uncultured Prevotellaceae bacterium | reverse complement strand
GAAGCGGCACGTTCGAGCTGTCCACCTCCTTCCACTACAAGCCGTGGACGTGGGAGCAAATAGTCGATAACTATCGCTACGGCTCAGACGACGGAAACGTCCTGGAGTTCTATTCCCTGACGGAGGGCGACATGTCGCACGAGGCCAAGGGGACGTTCACCATCAACGTGTCGTCGGAGGGAGAAAACACCTACGTCTTCACGTTAAGTGGCGAAGGCACCTTCCGCCTTGACGGCACCTACATCAGCGAGATAGTGAACTGGGAGGCCAACAATTACTTGCAGGGCAAGGAGTACCCCAACGCCGAGTTGCACACAGACTCCATCTCCATCTATCCCGGCGGCATTGACCCGTACTACGGCTACGAGACGCCCTGCACCTTCACCATCCGTGGCTACAAGATGCACTATCGCTTTGCCGAGTAAGGGGGGGACTGCGAGTCGCGAAGAAGAACCAGTCGCGGCACACCAAACCCCGGATGATTGATTTGTGTTAAAAAAGCAACGTGTTGCGAGGGCCTTAGGAACGTGTTCCTTTGCCCCTCGCAACACGTTGCATCGTGCTCCGTTCCACGTTCGGATTTTCTCCGTCCCCCTTGTCGCGGAAGAGACGGGCCACGATGGCTCCGCTGATGTTGTGCCACACGCTGAAGATGGCGCCGGGGATGGTGGCCATGGGGAAGGCGGCAAAGTGGGTGGCGGCCAGGCTGCTGGCCAGTCCCGAGTTCTGCATTCCCACCTCGATGGCTATCGTCTTCTGCTTGGCCACGGGGAGCCCGGCCAGACGTGCGGCGACGTAGCCCAGCAGGAGGCCGCCCACGTTGTGCAGCATCACCACCAGGATGACGATGGCGCCGCCCCTGAGCAGTCTCTCGGCACTGGCCGAAACCACGATGGCCACGATGAACGCGATGGCCAGCGAGGAGAAGGCGGGCAGGTATTCGGCCGCGCGTTCGGTGAGGCGGGGCCACAGCCGCTTCACCACGGCACCGGCCACGATGGGCAGGATGATGACCCACAGGATGGAGAGGAACATCTGGAAGACGTTCACCTGGATGTGCTCGCCGGCCAGCAGCCACGTGAGCAGGGGAGTGGCCAGCGGGGCCAGGAGGGTGGAAAGCGAGGTGATGCCGATGGAGAGTGCCACGTCGCCTCGGCAGAGATAGGTGATGACGTTCGACGCCGTGCCGCCTGGGCAACAGCCCACGAGCACCACGCCCAGCGCCAGCGCGTCGTCGAGCCGGAACAGGCGGGCCAGCGCGAAGGCCAGCAAGGGCATGATGGTGAACTGGCAGAGGCTGCCTATGAAGACGTCGCGCGGACGGGTGAGAAGCACCCGGAAGTCCTCGGCACGCAGCGTCAGCCCCATGCCGAACATGACGACGCCCAGCAGATAGCTGATGGAGGAGGTGGGCACGCGGTTGAAGACGCTGGGCCACACCGTGGCTGCCACGGCTGCCGCCAGCACCAGAAGGCCCATGTAGCGGGCTATGAGGCGGCAGAGCGTCTTCACTTGCGCGTCAGGCGGAAGGGCGTCTTCGCGTCGAAAGTCCCATGGAGATACTTGCCGTCGGAGGAGAGGCGCATCGTGTCCTTCTCCTCGCCGTCGTCGATGATGACCTGCTGCCCCTGCACCTCATAGGTGGCCTTCTGCTTCTCGGGCATGACGGCCAGTGCCGCCTTCATGGCCTTGCGCTTCACCCAGCTCACACCGGCCAGCTTCAGCGCATTGTCGTCGACGCTCATGTGGGTGCGCATGACAAGGTCCTTGGGGCTGGTGAACTCTACCGAGATGCCGATGGTCATGGCCTTCTTCATGCTCTCCATCATCTTGCGCGCCTTGGCCATCGTCTGGTCCACCTCGGTCATCTCCTCGGCGGTCAGCTCGCGGCCTTTCTCCGTCTTAGCCTTGTTTATCGCGACGGTTCGCATCGAGTCCATCTTCGAGTCCACCTCCTTGAGCATCTTGGCCATCTCTTCCTCCATGATGTTCAGGTTCTGGTAGGAGCGGCCCGTTAGGTCGGTCTGCGCCAGCGAGGCCAGGGTGCCGCCACAGGTCAGGAGGGCGGCCATCATCCATCGTCTGATTCTTTTCATACGTTTCGCATATAGGGTTCTGCGGGGCAAAGGTACGAAGAATTTTTGCTACGTAAGGCTTTTTTCGGGGTTAATAATTGTTTAAGTGTTTGAAATGTCGTTTTAAGGCCGTATCTTTGTCCCTCGAAACCGGAGGAAAGATGAAAAAGTTACGATACCTCGTATGGCTCTTGGCCCTGCTGCTGGCTGCGCCGATGGCCGTTGCCCGCCCGGCCAAGGACGGGAAGAAACCGAAGAAACCGGCCCGGGAACGTCCCGTGAAGGCCAAGGCGCAGACGGCCTACCTCGTCGGCTATGCCACGTCGCTGCTCGATTCCACGGTCTACGTGACCCCCCTGCAGCGCGTCGACTCGGTCTACATCGACAGCCGCACGGGTTTCCTCATGGACCGCCCGCTCTATTCGGCCCAGTTCCAGGCCTATCTCGAAGACAGCCTGAAGCTGAAGCGCATGACCACAGCCGTAATCTTCAGCCCGAAAGAGAAGAAGGCCCAGAAGAAGCTCGAGAAGGTGCTCAAGCGCACCAAGGCCGACACCTCGCTGCGCCTCACCCAACTCGGAGCTGCCGACTTCCGCTTCTATGCCGAGCAGTGGAGCGGCAACGCAGCCGTGCTGGTCGACGACGAAGGCAACATCCTGCCCGAGGAGAGCACCAAACAGGAAAAGAAGAAGAAAAAGAAATGACACGCACGCAATACTATCGGGTGGGCGGCCACCTGCTGAGCATAACCTTTGTCGACGAGGGCAACGACGAACAGCTCATCCCCTCGTTCCGCCGCTTCCGTCTGGAGGAGGCGCCCGCCGAGCCCCTGCTCTTCCAGCTGAAGGTCGACGATTCCTTCCCCTGGGAACGCTCAGACCACGAGGTGGGCCAGTTTGACAGCGGCGGCAACAACTACGGCGTCTACCGCAGCGCCGACGGCAGCTACCAGTTCGAGGTCACCGACGTCTATGGCGTCCTCTGCTCGCTCGTCTCGGCCGTGGCCGACTTCAGCCGCGTCACCGTCGTGCTGCGCGGACAGACTGAGGCCCAGCGCGCCTTTGGCCTGAACAACGCCCTGATGCTCACCTATGCCTTCGCCGCAGCCGACCGCATGACGCTGCTCATGCACGCCTCGGTCATCCGCTGCGACGGACGAGGCTATCTCATGACCGCCCCCAGCGGCACCGGCAAGAGCACCCACACCCGCCTCTGGTACGACAACATTCCGGGCTGCGACCTGATGAACGACGACAACCCCGTGGTGCGCGTCATTGGCGACGAAGTTATCGTCTACGGCTCGCCCTGGAGCGGCAAGACACCCTGCTATCGCAACATCCAGGCCCCGGCCGGAGCCATCGTGCGCATCCAGCAGCGCCCCCAGAACACCATCCGCCGTCTGGATCCCGTCGAGGCCTTCGGCATGCTGCTGCCCCAGATGAGTTCCATGAAGTGGGACCGTCGCGTCTATCTGGGCGTGTGCAGCACCATCGGCGAGGTCATCCGCCTCACCCCCACCTACGAACTGGGCTGCCTGCCCGACGCCGCCGCTGCCCACCTCTGTCACGACACCGTAGCCCGATGAACGTGCTGAAAAGTGCTATCAAGAAATTGGCCCGCCTCGTGATGTGGCCCGTGCGGAGGCTCTATCGCCGGCGCAACGGAACGACGCCCGCCGAGCCCCGCCTCGAGATGCCCAACGACGTCTTCCTGGGCCTCGTGCGCGAGAAACTCCTCGAGGGCCACACGGCCGTCATCTGGGTGAAAGGCTTCAGCATGCGCCCCTTCATCGAATATGGCCGCGACCGCGTGAAGCTGGCCCCCGTCGAGACGCTCGCAGTGGGCGACGCCGTGCTGGCCCAGATTGCGCCCGGGCACTATGTCCTGCACCGCATCATCCATCTCAGCGGCGACCGCGTGACCCTGCAGGGCGACGGCAACCTGCGGGGCACGGAGCATTGCCTGGCGAGCGACGTCTGCGGCGTCGTCCAGGAATACATCCGCCCCAACCGCACCCTCGCGGCCTCCGACCCGCAGCTCGTGCGCCGCATACGCCTGTGGCGACGGCTCCGCCCCCTGCGCCGCATACTTTTGTTTGTCTATAAATCATACATCTGACAACTATGAAGATTAAGGAAGGATTTGAACTGAGAAACGTCTGCGGCGAATTCATCGTCGTGGCCTATGGCGAACAGAATATCGACTTCAGCCGCATCATCTCGCTCAACGAGTCGGCCGCCATGCTGTGGAACGCCGTGCTGGGCAAGGATTTCACGGCCCAGACGCTGGCCGACAAGCTCTGCGAGGAATACGAAGTAGACGCCGACACGGCTCTGGCCGACGCTCAGGACATAGCCCTGCGCTGGCAGGAGGCCGGTCTGGTGGAATAGCGAGATGGGCAGCTGGCTGCTTGACATTCTGCAGGAGATGGGAACCACGCTGCGGCTTCCCGTCTCGTTCGTCGTCATCGAATTTGTCGGTACGTTTGCCTTTGCCATCTCGGGCGTACGCCTGTCTTCGGCCAAGCGCTTCGACATCTTCGGCGCCTGGATTGTGGGCATGGCCACGGCTATCGGGGGCGGCACGCTGCGCGACCTGCTCCTGGGCTCCACTCCCTTCTGGATGACCAACGGCACCTACTGCGTCTGCTGCGCCCTGGCCGTCGTCTGGGTGATGTGCTTCGGCAAGTATCTCATCCGTCAGGACAACACCTGGTTCCTCTTCGACACCATCGGGCTGGCCCTCTTCAACGTCATCGGCATCGAGAAGACGCTGGCCCTGGGCTTCCCGCTGTGGACGGCCGTGCTCATGGGTTGCATCACCGGAGCTGCCGGCGGTGTAATCCGCGACGTGCTTATCAACGAGGTGCCCCTCATCTTCCGCAAGGAAATCTATGCCCTGGCCTGCATTGCCGGCGGCATCGTCTATGTCCTCTGCCACCGGGCAGGCCTCTCCATCGAAGTGGCAGCCCTGATGAGCAGCGGGACGGTCATCGCCATGCGCTGCCTGGCGGTGCATTTCCACTGGCAGTTGCCCATACTGAAAGGAAAGGAGGACGAGGCATGAGACGTCTTCTTCTGCTTCTCCCCCTGCTCCTCTGCCTGCTTCTCCCCCTGGGAGCCCAGCAGCAGCGCATTTTCGACCCCGACGTGCGCACGCTCTCCGTCATCGTCGACGGCGACCCCCTCCTTCCCCCCATGCTGGCCCGCCAGAGGCACCAGCACGTGGAGATTTCGTGGGACGAGATGAGCCACAACTACCTACGCTACATCTATCATCTGGAGCACTGCGATGCCGACTGGAACCCCTCTGACGGCATCTTTGAGAGCGACTACCTGGCCGGGCTCAACGACCAGCTCGTCGAGGACTACGAGACCAGCTTCAACACCACCCAACTCTATACCCACTACCGCCTGCGGCTGCCCAACCCGCAGACGTCCATGCTGCTGAGCGGCAACTACAGGCTGAGGATTTTCCATGAGGACGACGACCCCGACGAGGACGAGCCCGTGCTCGAGGCCCAGTTCTGCGTCTACGAGAACGCAGCCAGCATCCTCACCCAGGTGAGCGGCAACACCGACCTGGACTTCCAGAAAGGTCATCAGCAGGTGACGCTTGCCGTGAACTACGGACAGCTGCGCGTCACCGACCCCCATCGCGAACTCCGCGCCGTCGTCCTCCAAAACCGACGCTGGGACAGCCGCGCAGATCATCTGGAGCCCAACATCCGCAAGGCGAACGGCATCGAGTTCACCCACAACCCCCACCTCGTCTTCCCCGCCGGCAGCGAGTATCACCGCTTCGAGATTCTCGACGTCCACCGCACGGCCATGGGCGTGGACCGCATGGAGTGGTTCGAGCCCTTCTACCACGCCACGCTCTTCCCCGTGGTGCCCGAGCGCAACTACGAATCCGTCGAAGACCAGAACGGTGTCTACGTCCTGCGCTCGGCCGACGACATGGACGATGCCACCACGGCCGAGTACGTCGTCGTCCATTTCCGCCTCCAGTCGCCCCGCCTGCCCGGCGGCGATGTCTACGTCTGCGGCGAATGGACCGGCCCCGAGTTCGCCCCGCAGTGCCGCATGGAGTATGACGAGGCCCACGGCGAATACGAGGCCGCCATCCTGCTCAAGCAGGGCTACTACGGCTACCAGTTCCGCCAGGAGGACGGCTCCACGCTGCGCACCGCCGGCGACTTCTACCAGACCGAGAACGAATATCAGACCCTGCTCTACTTCCGCGAGCAAGGTAGCCGCTACGACCGCCTCGTGGGCTACTCGAAGGTGAACACCGGCATCCGCTAACTCAAAACTATGGACTCATAACTATGAACTCATCACTCAAAAAGCCCTCCCTGTGGGTGCCCAGCCTCTATCTGGGCGAATCCCTGCCCTATGCCGCCGTCATGCTCATGTCCGTGGTGCTCTATCAGGAGATGGGCCTCACCGACACCCAGATAGCCCTCTACACCAGCTGGCTCGGCCTTCCCTGGGTCATCAAGCCGCTCTGGAGCCCCTTCATCGACTCCTTCCGCACGAAGCGCTGGTGGATACTCTCCATGCAGCTGCTCATCGGCGTGGCCCTCGCGCTGGTGGCCCTCTCGCTGCCCACGTCGCTGTGGCTCCGCGCCTCGCTGGCCCTCTTCATGCTCGTGGCCTTCAGCAGCGCCACCCACGACATCTCGGCCGACGGCTTCTACATCCTCGGCCTCTCCAATCAGGACCAGGAACTCTTCGTCGGCGTGCGCAACACGTTCTATCGCATCGGCATGGTGCTGGGCCAGGGCGGACTGGTCATGCTGGCCGGAGCCCTGCAGGAAGGTGTCTGGGGCCTGCCGCAGGTGACGGTTCCCCTTTCGTGGTCCGTCACGTTCCTGTTGGTGTCCGTGCTCATGCTCGTGCTCTTCGCGTGGCATTCGCGGATGCTCCCGCAAGTAGAGGCCGATGCTTGCGCAAGCTCGGGCCCGAGCCACAGCAAGCGTAACCACCTGCGCGAGTTTGCCCAGACGTGGATTGTCTTTTTCTCCAAGCCCCACATCCTCACGGCCCTCTGCTTCATCCTCCTCTTCCGTCTGCCCGAGGGACTGCTCACGAAGATTGTGCCCCTCTTCCTGAAGCGCTCGGTCGAGGAGGGAGGACTGGCCCTCAGCGACGTCCAGTATGGCATCATCTACGGCACGCTGGGCGTCATCGGCCTGCTCGGTGGCGGTCTGCTGGGCGGATGGCTCGTCTCGCGCCACGGCTTGCGGCGCATGCTCTGGCCGCTGGTGCTCTGCATCACGCTGCCCGACGTCGTCTACGTCTACCTGAGCTATGCCCACGAGCCCGCGCTGTGGCTCGTCGGCTCGTGTGTCTTCGTCGAGCAGGTGGGCTACGGACTCGGCTTCACGGCCTATACGCTCTACCTCGTCAGCTTCTCCCATGGCGAGCGCAGCACCTCCGTATTCTCGCTTTGCACGGCCTTCCAGTATCTGGGCGGCGTCATGCTGCCCGGCATGGTCTCCGGCTGGCTCTCCGACCGCCTGGGCTACAGCCAGTTCTTCCTGGCCGTCATGGCCTTCTGCCTGGTCACGTTTGCCGTCACGGCCCTCGTCCGTTTGCCCGAGGAAGAGCGATGATTCGCGCCCTGCTCCTTCTCCTTCTTCTGCTGCCGGCCTGCCTGCACGGGCAGACTGTCCGCTACGAGCGTGAGGACAGCCTCTGCGTGGTCCGGCTTTTGGATGAGGCCGCCCGCCAGTCCGCCACCGCCAGCCTCGTCCTCTTCTTTGCCCATCAGCTCGAAGGGGCCCCCTACGAAGCCGCCACGCTCGAGGGCTCGGGCGAGGAGCAGCTCGTCGTAAACCTGCGGGCCTTCGACTGTACCACCTTCGTCGAGACCGTCCTGGCCCTCGCCCTCACCGCCCGCAACGGTTCGCCCGGGTGGGACGACTTCCTCCGCCACCTCACCCTCCTGCGCTACCACCGCGGCCACATTCAGGGCTACGCCTCGCGCAATCACTACTTCACGCAGTGGGCCCTGAATGCCGACTCGCTCGGCCTGCTCTCCGAGCCCCAGGCCCCGGTCTGCTCGGCCGCCCGCGTCCAGCAACTCCACTACATGAGCCGCCACCCCGAGGCCTATCCCGCCCTCCAGTCCGCCCCTGGCCAGCTGCAACAAATCCGGCAACGCGAGCAGGAGGCCTCGGGTCGCACCGTCCGCTACATCCCCTCCGACAGCCTCTCGCTGCCCACCGTCCGCCGGGAGATAGCCGACGGCGACGTCCTGGCTCTCGTCACGCGCACCGCCGGGCTCGACGTCAGCCACATGGGCCTGGCCGAGTGGGGGAGCGACGGCCGCCTCCACCTCCTCCACGCCAGCAGCCGCCAGGGCCGCGTGGTGCTCGACGCGCAGCCCCTCGCTCGGTACCTCCATTCGCGCCCCTCGCTCCTCGGCCTCCGCGTCCTGCGGTTGCGCCCATAGCCCCCTTCCGTCTCCACAAAGATGGCGCGCCAATTTCCCTCATAAACCCACAGCGCCCCGCATCCTTCACGATGCGGGGCGCGGCTTTTATATCTCTCTTCCTCAGAACCGGTAGCCGACGAAGGTGCGGGTGCGCCACTTGAGGTTGTGGACGGCGAGGTGGTCTTCGTGGCCGATGTTGGTGAGGTTGAAGACGGCGGTGGCGCCGATGAAGACGCGCTTCATCTGGCGGACGACGGAGGCGCGGCTCGTGACGATGGCTTCGGGGAAATGGTAGCGGATGGGGACGCGATAGTCGCCCACGTGGAGCGACGTGTGGCTGTAGCAGATGAGTGTGGGGAGGGCCGAGATATGGATGAGCCATCCGCGGCCGGGGACGAAGTTGTAGCCATAGCCGGCGCCGAGGCCGATGTTGACGACGCGGAGCCGCGATTCGTATTCCTCGTGGCTCACGGCTTGCTGTGCCTGGGCTGCCAGGGCCAGCAGGAAACTGCCTGCCGGGCGGCGCTGGATGTAGCCCTGCGTGAAGGCGGCGGGATAGGAGAAGCGGCGACGGTTGAGCGCATAGTAGGCGCTGAGGTTGAGCGTGCGGAGCGACAGGACGTCGGCGGGCAGCGCCACGCGTTCCTGGCCCTCGGACTGGTACCAGCCGGTGAAGTTCTTGGCGTCCTGATAGGCCAGTTCGGCGCCCCAGCGGTTGCCATAGGTGCTGAGGTTGAGTTCGTAGTCGCGGTAGCGTCCCATGAGCTTGGCCGGGTTGAGGGCGAGGCTGAGGCCGACGCCCAGATAGTTGACCGAGGCGCTGAGCGTGGCCTTGCTGTCGGCACTCATCATCTCTGCGAAGCGGGTGCTCTCCTGCACGCCGTCGATTTTAATCCGGGCACCCGAGACGTTCAGGCGTCCGGCCACGGTCCATTTGGTGGCGGGGCGCATGATGTAGAGCGTGTCGATGTTGGCCCGGCGATAGCGTTTCGAGAGGATGCTGTCGGCATATTGGAGCGCGCCGTACCACTTGCGGCCTCTGGCCTGAACGCCGGAGGAGAGGCATACGAGCACGAGTGATAATAAGACAACGGACAACTGACAACGGACAACTGACGAGGGAAGTCTGTTGTCCGTTGTCCGTTCTTTAATGCCTGCAGCGCAAGCGTCGAGCGGTTTGTTGTGCATTGTCCGTTGTCTGTTGTCCGTTGTATTAGTACGAGCGGGCGATGAGAACGCGGGCCACGGCGGGCTTGCCGGAGACCATG
>CAMJRQ010000024.1 GCA_946408305.1 uncultured Prevotellaceae bacterium | reverse complement strand
GGGCTCTCCAGCGGCGAGCCCTCCAGCACGCGGTGGCTCTTGCCGTCGTTGAACTTGATGCGGTAGGGTTTCTTTTCGAAGCCCATCGATGCGTTGCCGCGCAGGCGAGTGGTGATGGGCGATTCCTGGATGCGGCGGCCCTGGTCGTAGGTGATGGTGAGGCTGGCCTCCAGGTCGTTCACCTTGTCCTGCGGGTCGTTGCCCGATGCGGTGTGGATGGAGACGGTGGGAAGGTTCGTTACCTGGTAGAATTGACTGTCGTCGCCCGCGTCCGAAATGCCGTAGAACACCACTTCGCCGACGTTGCAGCGGGCGTCGTTGGGGCCCACGTAGCGCACGTAGCGGAAGCCGCGCGACACGTTGACCGGGGCATATTCCATCTTCCCCACCGTGCCCGACGCGGGCACCAGGTAGAGCGGCACGGCGTCCATGAAGTCGGGCCGGTTGGCACCCTCGAAGAGGGCCAGCCGCACGCGGTCGGGGCCCACACTGTGGTTGCGCGGGCACCATCCCACGCGGGTGATGACGTGGGGCTTGCCCAAGTCGAGGCCCACCCATGTGCGGGAGCGGCCATAGGAGGCGTAGAACGTGTTCAGGTCGCCGTCGAAGGCGTTGGCGGGCTGGTTCACGGTGGAAGAGACGGCCCCCGTGCCATAGTCGATGCTGGGGCTGCCCATCGGCGTGCCGACGAGCTTCTGGCCCTGGGCCCCCATCGGCAGCGGGCAGAGCATGAGAAGGGTCAGCAGCAGCGCATGCAGCCGGTTCGCGCTCTTCAATATCTCCTTGCTTTTCATCCTTTTTCGGTCGTCATTTGTCGTTTTCAACCTGCAAAGATACAGAACATTCGCTAAAAATCCTCCTTTTGGCGATTAAAATTCCGTAACGTGCGCCAAAAGCCTTGAGGGTTTCGGCAAAAAGGGTCAAGGGTTTCGTGCGAAACCCTTGACCCTTTTTGGAATATGCCTGCCCCTTGTAGCTTTGTCGGAGGCTTCCGGGCAAGCAAGGAGCGTCGCTCACTTAATGGCGACCTTCTTGCCGTTGATAATGTAGATGCCTCGTGTGGGCTTCGCGACGCGGCGGCCCTGCAGGTCGTAGATGACGTCGGTTGCCGGCCGTCGGTTGTCGGCCTTCACCACTTCGATGGCGTCGCCACCCTCGTTGTAGAAGGTGTCGTCGTCAGCTTTGAGCACCACTCCGTGCGAGGCGTCGAAGACGGGGAAGGGGTCTTGGGTGAGCGTCTGATAGTAGACGGTCTCGCCGGCGCCCTCGTTGATGGTGTAGCAGAGCAGTCCGCTGGCAGCCTCTTCGGCTGTGGCCACGTAGCTGTTGGTCTTCGTTCCGTTGTTGTTGGTCAGACCTACTTCGTAGGTGGTCCAGCAGTTGACGAAGCGCCCCTTGGCATTGTTCGTCTCGCCGACCAGACCGGCCCGGCGGTCGGCTGCGGGAGCCTCGTCGGTGCAGGTGAGAACGATGTCGCCAGCCGAGAAGCAGTTCTCGATGAGTCCCTCGCGGTTGAAGCCGGCCAGTGCTCCGATGCGGGCGCTGCGGTTGTTCGAGGTGATGGTGGCATTGACGATGCCCAGGTTCCTGACCGTGCCGCCGTAGATGCGTCCGAAGAGTCCGACCTCGAAGTATTCGTCGGTGCTTACGGTCAGGTTCGAGATGATGTGGCGGGCGCCGTCGAAGGTGCCGCGGAAGTTGATGTTCACCTGTGTGACGATGCCGGTGATGGCGTCGCGGCAGGAGCCGATGGGGGTGAAGTCCTCCACGCCCGACATGTCGAGGTCGTTCATGAGGCGTCCCTTGGCGGTGTTGCTGACGGTGTTCACGTGGTCGGAGAACCAGCCGAGGGCTGCGGGCGTGGTGATTTCGTAGTAGCCGTCGTCGGAGAGGGGCAGCTGGTTGCAGACGGTGCAGATGCCGTCCTGGAGCTGGTGCGGGTCGCGCGTGCCGCCCTCGGTGTTGCTGTATGTCTCCTCGCCCTTCAGCGTGCCGTCGCAATACTGGTCTACGGCCAGATAGACGGTGCCGTGGGTGGGGTCGAGCACGGGATAGGCGTCGCCGCCCTCGCCCAGTGTCTGATGGTAGATGACCTGTCCGGCGCCTTGGTTCAGCTTGTAGCAGAGGGCTCCGCTCTGGGCGTTCTGCTTGATGAAGATGTCGTTGTCGTAGCAGTAGGTGTTGGAGCGTGTGCCGTTGTTCTCAGGGGTGAAGGGACCTTCGAAGGTGCTCCAGCAGTTGGTCACGGTCGATGAATTGGCCGAGGGGCTGAGGCCGCTGGGGTTGGCATATTCGGTGGTGAACTGGAAGGTGCCGGTGGTGAAGCAGTTCTCGATGGTGGCATGATAGAGGAAGCCGGCCAGTGCACCCGTGCGGATGGCTACGGAGTTGTAGGCCGAGACGTTCACCAGTCCCAGGTTGCGCACGGTGCCGCTCCACACACGGCTGAAGAGACCCGCCTCGGCGTAGTCCTCGACCGAGACGTGGAGGTTGCGGATGATGTGTCCCTGTCCGTCGAACGTGCCCTGATAGGAGAGGTTGGTGATGCCCGAGACGGTGATGCCAATCTTGGCCAGGTCTTCGTGGTTGATATAGGTGCCGATGGGTGTGAAGGCCTCCACTCCGTCCATGTCGATGTCGGCCGTCAGACGGGCGTTGGCCGAGCGGTTACCCATGTTGACGATGGCCGAGAAGGCCACCAGGTGGCTGGGCGTGCTGATGGCGTAGTATCCGTCCTCGTCCTGCGGCACACCCATCGTGCGCGTCATTTCCTCAAACTCTTCGGCCTTCTGGAGGGCCTGGGCGGCGGTAAAGGAGCCCGTCTGATAGGCCTCCCATACCTCTTCGCTCTTCGTCAGTAGGCTGCTGTACTCGTCCACGCTGATGATTTGAGCCTGCGACATGAGCAGGGCCTTGTCGAGCAGCTTGTCGGTGGCAGCCATCATGGCGATGTAGGCCATGCGGGACTCATAGATTTGCGCGAAGAGCGTCGAGAAGTCGTTGATGAGCTGCATCTTCTCCTCGCCGGAGGCCGCGCTCGTGCTGCGGTCGATGAGCTCCTCGGTCTGGCTGAGCAGCTCGGCCGACATGCTGGGATAGTTGTGATACTCCGACTCGTTCGACATGAAATCCTGGATGGTCTTTGCACGGCTGACGTAGCTGGCTACCACCTGGTCGAGCTGTGTCGAGGCCTCGTCGGGCGTGCCCAGATAGAAGACGTGCAGGTTGCCGAAGACGAGCCAGTCGTTCTCCTGTCCCGAGCCCTCGTTGCGCACGCCGAGCGTGAGACGGCCGTCGGTCACCTGTGCGGCCACGTAGTTGACGTAGCGCTCGCCCCGGAAGGCATACGAGGCGCCCGTCAGCGAGGCAGGCACATAGCCCGTGCCCGTTTCGCCATAGTAGGCGGCGTCGTTGCTGAGGTAGCAGTTCTCGCCGTCGACGGTCTGGTCGTCGTAGACAACGTCCTCGGGCAGGGTGGCAATGTAGTTGGCCACGCCGTTCAGATAGAGCGAACCCGTGTGGAAGGGCGAATAGATGTCGGAAGCCACGCGCGAGAAGCCGTTCAGGCGCATCATGTAGATGCCGTCGGGCACGTCGGTGAGCGTCTGGCCGATGCTGAACGGCGTGCTCAGGCCGCGCGCCACGCGCATCACCGAAGCCTCGCCGCCCACGGCGGTTCCCGTGCCCGAGGGCGTCTCCACCGTCCAGGCGTTCAGTTCGTCGCGGAAGTCGTAGTTGGGTATCGTCACGGTGATCTCCGTGCCGGGCACGAAGCCACCGCTGATGGCTTTCTGCAGGAGGATGTTGACGTAGGCGGTCTCCTGCTGAATCTGCTGGCTGTCGAGCTCGCGCGTCTCCATGATGTAGGGGTACGTGCCGTTGGCATGCGTCTCGCCGGGCTCCTCGTTCTCGGTCAGGTAGGCCTCGAGGAGGGTGCGCGTCTCGTTCTCGAATTCGTTCTCGGCGAGATAGGCGATGGCGGCCTGGCAGGCCTCGGCGTAGGCCCGGTAGAGCGTCTGCGAGGCGAGGATTTCCTGCTTGAGCGTGTCGAGCGACGCATAGGCGCTGCAGAACTGCTCGTAGGTCTGGAGCTCGTTCCAGCCTTCAACCCGCTCTGAGAAGTCATCGGTCAGGGCGGTCTGGGCCACGATGTCGGTGACGAACTGCAGCTCGTTCTGAATCATTACGTTGCGGAAGTCCTGGAACGAGCTCTCGTTCTCGGGGCGGAGGCATAAGTAGGCTCCGCCGTCCATGTAGACGATGCCTTTCGAGGTGTCCCACAGCGGGCAGTTGTCCTCGCCCAGGTTCTGCCGCCATTCGGGGTTGACGACGTTGCCCTGGTTCAGTTCGTAGCAGAGGACGCCGGTCTGGGCGTCACTGACGATGTGCTCGTTCTCCATGATGGAGCGGCATCGTGTCTTCGTGCCGCTGCCAGTGGTCAGCGGGCCTTCGTAGGTGCTCCAGCAGTCCACGAAGCGGCCGTTGGCATTGTTGGTGTTGCCTGCCAGCGAGCCTATCTGGCTCCCGCCGACGGTGCTCGTGAGGCTGATGTCTCCGGCCACGAAGCAGTTCTCGATGAGGCCCTCGCGGTTGAAGCCGGCCAGGGCGCCGAGGCGGCCATTCGCGTTGTTGCCCTCGACCGTGGCGCCGACGATGCCCAGGTTCCTGACCGTGCCGCTCCACACGCGGCCGAAGAGGCCCACCTCGTAGTATTCCTCGTCTTTGACCGTCAGGTTGCGGATGACGTGGCGCTGGCCGTCGAACGTGCCGCGGAAGTTGACGTTCACCGTGGCGTAGCCCTCCACGGCGTCGCGATACTGCCCGATGGGGGTGAAGTTCTCCACCGAGGCCAGGTCGATGTCCTGCGTCAGGCGGCCCTTCAGCGTGTTCTGGCCCGCGTTGACCAGCTCGGCGAACTTCATGAGGGCGCGCGGGCTGGGGATGTTATACCATCCCTCGGCATCGGCCGGGAGCTGGTTGCAGACGGTGCAGAAGCCGTCGTCGCCCAGCTGGTGCTCCAGCTGCACGAAGCCCAGGTCCTCGTTGGCATAGCCCGAGCCCTCCTGGGTGGTGCCGTCGCAGTTGCGCGTGCCGTAGGCATAGACCATCTTGTGCGAGGCGTCCATCGTGGGCAGCGCGTCCTCGTCCAGCGTCTGATAGAAGAGCGTCTCGCCGGCGCCCTGGTTCAGCGCGTAGCAGAGGGCGCCGCTCGCTGCGTCGGCCTGGATGTTGGGGTTCGATTCGTAGGAGTGGCAGTTCTGGGGCGTGCCCACGTTTTGGGGCGTGAAGGGGCCCTCGAAGGTGCTCCAGCAGTTGCGCAGCGTGGTGGTGTTGGCATTGGCCGTGAAGCCCGCGGGGGTGGCGAAGGGTGTGTCGAACTCGATGGTGCCGCCCGCCCAGCAGTTCTCCACCGTGGAGCGATAGATGAAGCCGGCAAAGGCACCCGTGCGGATGTTCAGCGGGTTGGTCACCTTGAGGTCCACCACGCCCAGGTTCCTGACCGTGCCGCTCCAGATGCGCGAGAAGAAACCGGCCTCGGCATACTCGGCGGCCACGGCATTGACGTTGCTGACCACGTGGCCCAGACCGTCGAACGTGCCGGCGTAGGAGCTGTTCACCGTCTCGATTCCTGGGATGCCTATCAGGTTCAGGTCGGGACCGTTGATATACGTGCCGATGGGCGTGAAGGCTTCCACCTCGCTCATGTCGATGTCGGCCGTCAGCTTGGCGTTGGCCGAGCGGTTGGTGGTGTTGACGAGCGTGGAGAAGGCCACCAGCTCCTCGGGCGTGCCGATCTGGTAGTAGCCGTCGGCGTCCTGCGTGAGCGTGGTCTGAGCGTGCAGCGACGGTGCCAAGCACCAGGCGGCTGCCAAAAGAAGTAAGGTTTTTCTCATCTTCGGAAAGGGTTATGATGGTTATTGTTAGTCGGTTGCCGTTGCAAAGTTATGTATTTTTTTGTAATCCCCAAAAGCACGAGAAACTTTGTTTTCTGCTGGAGTGCGGATTCTTTACACCGGCGCGGGATAAAACCTTACATGATTTTTTGCGGAAAGTGGAACAAAACTTTGCGCCGTACAAAACCCTTTACCCTTTTGCCTCACACACCACGGTGTTTTGCCTCACACACCACGGTGTTTTGCCTCACGCAACACGTTCTTCCGGCCCGAGGAACGCGTTCTTTTGGCCCGAACCTCGGCTTGCTCCCGAAAAACCGAAAAATGGGAGGCCTGAGAATCAGACGGTTGTGATTCGGCCGTTCCGCGTCGTGGGGATAAACGCAGCCTTCCCCACCGATCCTAACCGAATTTCACCGGGTTTCCCGGCGGTCGGAATGCGGGTGGGGAAGGTGTTTGGTAAATTTTCTTGAAAGTAAGTATGCATAGAATGCTACAACGCACCAAATCTCATTTGACCGTTTTAGCTTAAACCTTTCTCCCCCGTTCCTACCAAATGTCCTCGGGCGCATAGGGGTTGTCGAAGACCTCCTTGGCGCACCACTCGAAGTAGTCGAGCTGGAATTCCTTGCGCTCGGTGTCGAGGACCGACTTCAGTCGTATGTAGTAATGGGTGTCGGCCTGGAGAAACTGGCGCAGCACGATGTAGCGCACGAGGGGGTCGTTGTAGTTCTGCTTGATGTTGCGTGCGCAGTACTGCGTGTTGCCGTTGCGGCAGTTGCTCTTGGGCGCCTTCATGCGGTCGCCGAAGCGCATCTGCTTGTCAATCTCGGCGTTGTAGATGGTGTCCTCGGTGTCCTCGACGTAGCCCCACGTGGTCTCCCATCCGGGCATGGCGCGCAGGTCGATGGGGATGCCGGTGGCGGTGAGCCGTTCGAGGTCGCTGCCGAAGTATCCCTGAACGACGCCGCGATAGTCCTTGGCATTCATGCCATAGCGAAGCTCGTAGATGCCCGAGCGCGGCACGGGCGGCAGGCGGAAGGTGATCTCGTAGCGGCCCACGGCCTTCATCTCGTCGGCCTGGAGGCAGGGCCAGCCGTAGCGCCAGGCGTTGTAGTAGACGAAGTAGGTGTCGTCGTTCACCCACATATTGCTGAAATACTGGTAGGTGCTGGTGGGCGGGATGTGGACGTATTCGTAGCGCGAGGACGAGGTCTCCTTCTTGCGGATGTCGTTGGTGGCGGCTTCGGGGAACATGGACATGCCGTCGAAGCGAATGCGGTAGCGCTGCATCTGGGTGCGCACCTCGTCGGTGTAGGCCAGGGGGCGGTCGATGGGGTAGATGTTGCAGTTGACGACGTCGGAGAGCACGGCTCGTGTGTCGGTCGATAGCACGCGGCATCCCTCGCGCGCCGTGGGGCAGGAAACCTCCTGATACGAGCTGTTGCGGCCGTTGTCCAGATAGGGGAAGCGGTTCAGGCAGACGCCCTGGCTGGCCTGGCTCTCGTAGATCTTCAGGAGGCGGGGCTTGCCCATAGTGGTGTAGAATTCCCACACGGGGATGCCCAGTTTCTTGGTGTCGGGACTGTAGCCCCACTCGCTGTGGTGAATGACGAGCTTGTTCGAAGCGAGCTTCATGGGCAGGAGGTGGTAGGTGACCCACTGATAGAGCAGGTTCTGGGGCGAGCGGTGGTCGCGGTCGGTGGAGAAGCGGTCGGCGTCGGCATACTGGTGGTTGTCGAGCACCCACTGCTGCACCAGCTCCGCGAGGTTGTCGGCCTCGGGGTCGATGCCCTGACTGCGCCAGAAGTCGTCGGTCTCGGCAAAGATGGTGAAGCCTACCTTGCGATGCTCGGGGACGTAGGCCCGGGCTCCCTCGTGGAAGCCTGCTGCGGGCATGCTGGGCAGGTCGGGGATGAGGCCGTGCTTGTAGAGCTGCTCGTAGACCTCGTCGCGTTCTCTCTGGAGCGTGTCGAGGAGGCCGCAGTCTGCTATCAGGCGTGCCATGACGAGGTAGGGACCTTTCCTCAGGTCGATGACTTCCTGCAGAAAGTCGCGGGCCGTGATGTTGCGCGGCACGATGGCACCGTCCATCTGGTGGATGACGCCGTTCAGGACGAGGATGTCGCGGTTGCGCTCGTTCATGGGGAAACGGTTGAAGATGAGGATGGTGTCGGAGAGGTTGCCGTAGTAGACGGTCAGCTTGCGGTCGTTCATGTTGGCCAGCTCAATCTCGTTGCCCGAATTGGTGGGGAAGTCCATCGTCTCGAAGGCCTTCTGGTCGTCGCCGCCGTCGATGATGGCGTTCAGGACGATGACGCGGCGGATGGAGTCGAGCTTCAGGCTGTCAGTGAAGGCGTCGAACGAGGGGCTGGGAATCATGCCTATCTGGCTGAGCGTGTCGAGATAGGCCTGGATGGCCTCGTTCGTGGGGGCAAAGATGGTGTAGTTGCCGCGTGCCGAGAGCAGCTGGCTCATCTTCGTCTCGGATATTTCGCTCACCGGCACCAGGTGGAGCAGCTCGACGAACTGGCTGAACTGCTCGTGCCGCTCCAGATAGCTCAGCGCCGTGTCGTGCGTGAAGACGTAACGTGCCGACTTGTCGACGTCTTCCGTGCATCCGACGGCGAGCAGCAGGCACCAGAAAAAGAATATTGCCTTCTTCATGTTGTTATTGTCTTTGCGCAACCGTTTGTGCAAAGGTCAAAAAAATTTTTGTTACGTGCAAATAAAACAGTTTTTTTTTCATAGAAATAGGCATCTGATAAGGCATCCGGCATCTCCAAAAAGCAAAGCCCGCCGGCAGTGGTGCCAGCGGGCTTCGATAAAGTCAGTCCCCTCCTTTGGAGGCGTTAGGTTTACTTCAGTACCTTGCGACCATTCACGATGTAGATGCCCTTCACGGCCTTCTCGACGCGGCGGCCCGAGAGGTCGTAGATGACATCGGCATTTTGATTTTCGGATTTTGAATTTTGAATTCCTTCAATGCCCGTGAGGTTGCCATACGTGTCGTCTTCGTTGCGAATGACGGTGCCGTGGGACTCTGCGAGCACGGGGTGCTGGTCTTCTCCGAGGGTCTGGAAGAAGGTGGGCTCCTCGTCGGTCTGCTCGTTCAGCAGCCAGGCGGCCTCGCCCGAAGCGAACTGCTCGGGGGTGAGGGCATGGATGTTTTCGTCGATGGTGACACCGCCGTCGCCATTGCCGCGCGGCCATTGGCCGATGCCCTCGAGGGCGTAGCTGTTGGTGATGGAGCAGGTGCGATGGAGATAGCCCACGAGGGCACCCACGTATTTCACGCCCGAGAGGCTGGTCAGATAGCTGAAGCTGTTGGAAATCTGGGTGGTGTAGCCGTGCTCGTGCGAGCTGCCGATGAGTCCGCCTGCCGTGCTGGAGCCGGTTATCGTGCCGGCGTAGTAGCAGTGGTCTATGTCGCCATAGAACTTACCGGCCAGGCCGCCCGTGTCGCCTCCGCCCGTATTGGTGATGTTCACCAGGCTGTAGCTGTGGCTCAGCGTCGAGGGAGCAGCGGGCAAAGTGGCACCCACGATGGTGCCGGCATGTGTGGCGTAGTCTTGCGAGTCGACGTCGATGCTCCCGCTCTCGAGGGCTATGCCCCGTATCTGGGCTCCCTGGATGGTGCCGAAGAGCATGTTGCTGATGCCGGTGATGGGATACAGGTGGCCGTCGAAGCTGCCGGTGAAGGGCGAGGAGGGGTTGCCGATGGGTTCCCACTCGATGCCGGTGAGGTCGATGGGAGCCGTGATTTCGGCATCGTACTGCAGGCCGATTGCTACCACGGCCGAGAGCCACTGGAGGTCGGCTGCCGTGGCAAGCTGGTAGACGCCGTCGACCTGGGCGGGGAAGTATTCCTGCATCTTCTGGAAGATGGCCAGGTTGTGCAGCTCGTCCATGGCGAGGGCTTCGGCTTCGGTGTATTTGCCC
>CAMJRQ010000023.1 GCA_946408305.1 uncultured Prevotellaceae bacterium | reverse complement strand
ACCGAGGCGTCCTCCGTGATGGGTCGGTTCAGCTCCACCGTCTCGCCGTTCACTCCGCATGCCAGCACGTCCTGTGCCAGACGGGGCGATATGCTTTCGGCTATCTCCAGGCCGGTCACTCCAGCCTCATACTGACGCTCGGAGCCGTCGGGAAAAGTAATCTTTATCATCGTTCTGTATGTTATCGTTTTGGTTGGGTTCTGGTTTCAAGGGTGCAAAATTACAAAAAAGTTTATACACACGAGCCTAAAGCGGTGATTTTTTTCCCTTTCGTGCGTTTTTTCGCACTTTCGGGGCCTTCGGCAGCCATTTCGTGCATGCGTTTAGCGTTCCGCGTTGTCGGCTGTCTGGCAGGCCTACGACGACGGCACCATCAGCATTCTCATCGACATCATCCACAGCAAGAAAGCCCGCCCCGCGAACACCCCTCCACCCGAAGAGCATCTTGGTCCTCTTGGAAGGGGTCTCAGTGATTACACACATTTTACACCGTGATGTAAAACGATTACACCGTGAGGTAAAACAATTACACCACGGTGTAAAAAGATTACGCCGTGGTGTAACGAACGAGAAAGCGCGTCGTGTTTACCTCACCCTCACCTTGCGGCCATCGACGACGTAGATGCCGCCGGGGAGGTCGCGCAACGTGGTTCCGGCCGGCAGGCGGCGCCCGCTGAGGTCGAAGATGACGCCAAGCTGAGGGAGCCGCATGGGCGGAGAGACCAGACCGGTCGTCAGCCGTTCGGGCACGGGGGGCAGGGGTATCGTGGCAGGACGCTCGTCGTCGGCAAGTTTCGTCACGAAATAGGTTTGCAGGGCGCTGAGGCGCTTGTTGGCCATGAAGGCGAAGGCCGTGCCGCTGGGGTTGAGGGCATAGACGTTGCGAAGGATGCTCTCGTAGGTGAGACCGTACTGGTTGAACGTCTCAGAGCTAAGCACATAGGCCGCGCCGACGCTGGGACTGAACTGCACGTTGCGGCCGTGGAAGGTGACGGTGCGGCCGGCCAGCTGGGGCGCGGCGGCAATGATGTAGGGCGTGTTCACCCGAATCTCGGTGGCGGGGGCGAAGGTGGGCAGATAGTCGTCGCCCAGGCGCTGGAATTCGTAGATGCAGAAGGGAGCAGACGGGTCGTTCAGACGATACGCCACGCCATCCACCGTGATGCTGTCGGAGGCAAAGGGCATGAGGAAGGTTTCCCACGCGGTGCCGTCGGTGGTGGCGGGGAAGGTGTGGCTGAAGGTGGCCTCGGCGGCCGTGAAGGCCACGGGGACGTAGAAGGGCTGACCGTCGACGAGGCTGATGTGATTGGCCCGGCCGTCGACGACGAGATTGGCCGACTCGAGGCCCGTGGGCGTCGTGCTGCTGCCCGAGAGGACGTAGAGCGTGTTGGAGTTGCGGTTGGCCCGCACAGTCTGGACGTCGACATTGCTCATATAGAGTGCACAGGCGGCAGTAGGAGCGTTGATGGTCGTGGCGTCGCCCAGGGGCTTCATGAGGCCGTCCTTTTCCCAATAGATGGTGCCGGGGTTCATCTTGAAATAGTGGGTCCAGAGGGCTCCGTTGCCGAGTGTGCCGCTCTGCCCTACGTAGTAGAAGACGAGCTGATAGTTGAGCCCATAGCGGAGCCCGGTGAGCTGGAAGGGGACGGTGGTGGTGCGCCCGGCAGCCACGCTTATCTCGAACGTGTTGCTGGAGGAGGAGACATAGGTGGTGGAGCCAGCGCTCTTCTGAATCCAGCGCTGCATCTTGATCTTTCCGTTGAAGGCATGGTCGCCCAGGTTCTTAATCTGGAAGGAGCCCTGGAGACGGTTGGAATAGATGGTTCCGTTGAGCTGATTCTCGAGGGTTATCTCCTCGACCGAGAGGCGGGCTGCCGAGGTCTCGGAGATGATTTCCACCTGGCGGCTGGCGTAGGTGACGCTGCCTCCGTCGTTGCAGAGATGGAGCGTCATGGTGCCCACGCGGGAGGGCGTGAAATAATAAGACATGGTGACGGACTCGCCCTGGCGGATGTTCACCGCGGCCTTGCTGCCGAGCGACTCTTTCTGTCCGTCGTATCCGCCATAGAGCATGATCTTGCCGTAGAACTCGTCGCCGGTGTTGCGGATGCGGACGCGGACTTCCTGCTGGTTGCCCACGACGCAACCGGTGGGGAACCAGATGGAGTCGATTTCGAGGCTGGTGACGGGCTCCTTCATCTGGAGCGAGGGGACGCGCAGGGCCGAGACGGTGGCCAGGATGTAGCGGTTGCGGAAGTCGTACTGGGCGTGCCACTCGTCGGCATTGGTCTGCTTGCTGGCGGGCGAAATCTTGTAGACGCCCTCGGTGAGACGGGCGTTGAGGTTGAAGGTGACGGATCGCGACTCGTCCTCCTTCATGTCGGCCAGCGTCTGGGTGGCGCGGGGGATGATGGAATAGGTGTCGTTCGCCTCGTTGTAGACGGCCAGGCCGACATCGAAGCTGCCCTGGAAGCCGGTTTCGTTCTTGAAGGTGGCGGTGACGGAGGTGCCGGAGCAGCTGACCGAAGTGGTTGAGAGGGCGCTGTCGGTCTTGCGGACGACGGTTCCGGGAAGGCGCACCCCGATGAGGGCTCCCTGCGACATGCTGTAGCCGCCGGTGGTGCTGCTGTCGCCGTCGCCCGTCTGGTCGCCGGGCTTGAGGACGGAGAGGAGATACCAGCCGTCGCTCATTCCGCCCCATCCCCAGTTGACGTGGAAGAGGCCTTCGCCGTCGAAGCCGTCGATAACGAAGGCGTGGCCCGAGGAGCCTCCGGCATTGCCCGAGAAGCCCACGGGATGTCCGGCGGCCAGCTCGTCGTAGACGAGGTCGTACCAGCCGTCGATGGTATAGTTGCCTCGCGAGGCCACGAAGACATTCTGGTCGTAGCCGAACTGATTGCGCAAGCCCGTGGCGATGCGGCTGAAGACGGAGCCGGAGCCGCTTTTGCTCCAGCTCATGCGCACGGACAGGCCGCAATAGAGAATCAGGCGGGCCACGTCCTCGGCCTCGTCGGTGGTGGAGCAGGAGGAGCGCATGCCATCCCAGTTTATGGGAGTGCCGGCGGGATAGGAACCGGTGGAGATGGTGCGGGTGGTGGTGCCGGAGCTGGTCTTCACGGTGTAGCTCTTCGAGATGTTTTCCAGCACGGCTGTGGTGGCGGCGGGATAGCGGTAATAATACATTATCTGCGCCATGGCCACGGCCACGCAGCCGGCGGGCGGAGTGCCTTCGGAGCCGTCTTCGTTGACATAGTGCGGGCAGTACATATTATAGGGCCAGCTCTGGTTCCAGGCGCAGGGCAAGAGCGAGGGTACGGTGCGATAGACCTTGCGCGAACGGCGCCGCATCTGGCGGGCCTGCACGTCGAGCTGCGACTGCTGGACATTGTGGTTCTCAAGCCATTGTATGTCGTTGGCATACGTCTGAAGCCACGACTTCATGTGCTCGGGGATGCTGTCGGGATGGAAATTTCCATGGTCGCAATAGCCGAGAATCTGCTCGGTGCGGTCGTCGCCCGAAACGATGACAAATCCGCGCTCATCGCCGGCATTGAAAACGTAGTAATACGCTTCGTCGGCCGCGGCAGCCCGGCCTCTGCGCGGTGCCCGGAAGGGGGCTGGCTCGTCTTGCATCTCCACTCCCCTATCCAGGAGAAAATCGCGGGCCAGCATGCGGGCTTCGGCACGTCCCACTGGCGCGGCGCTTGCCACCAGCGGGGCAAGCGCGCCGAGGGACACCAGGAATAACTTCTTCATGTTCGTGAGGTCTGATTTTAACGTATCTGCGAAAGGCTATTTCTTGTTCTCTTCAACCAGGGCCACGATGCTGTAGGGCACGCCGTTGAGCACGTCGATGCGGCCCGTGTACTGCGTGCCATAGACTGTCTGGTGGGCATCGACCGTGGTGTTGCAGAAGACGGAAAGATAGAGCGTTCCCTTCGGGGGATTCTCGATGGTGATGGTCTGCTCGGCACCGGGCTCGGTGCTCTTGTAGGTGGCATTGTCGAGATAGGCAAACTCGTCGTAGCGGGCCATCAGGAAGAGGTCAAAATTATTCCACCCTTCCTTGGGCTGCAGCTTCAGGGTCACTTTCGCTGCGTCCTTGGGCACCTGGACAGCAAAATGATGATATTGCCGGTCGCCGATGCGCGTGAAGGCAGGATGGCGGTCGGCCGTCGAGCAATACATCTGACGCTTCTGGCCGCTCAGGAGCTCGGCCTTGAGCGTGGGCTGGCCATTCCCCTCCATGGCATACTGGAAGAGAGTCTGCTCGAGGTCGCGCCGTTCGCCGTCTTTCACAAACTCGGGGTGAGAGCCGCAGAGAATGACGCGGCCAGATTGCTCGTTGGCTTTCCAGGCCCAGATGGCGGGCTGCATCTGAATGTCGCGCAGAGGCTTCAGGTCGGTGCGGCCCTTGATATCGTAGCGCGCCAGAATCTCGGTTCCCTCGGGCCACTCGACATCGGTCACGGCAAATCCGCCGCCGTTGTGATAGACGCTGTCCACTCGGTGGTCGCCGCCAAAGTCGGCATACTTCAGGATTCCGGCCTTCTTCTCAATCACCAGGTCCATGCGGTTTTTCTTCACGCCGGTGCTGATGGTGTAGCCGGGCCAGATGCCCAGATAGGAGGTGGTGTACTTCACCAGGCTGTCGCCTTTCACGCCCTTGCTGCCGATGAACATTCCGGCACAGGAGCCCACATAGCTGCCTCCGGCACGAACAAAGTCGCGAATGGCATTGCGAGCCTCGGGGCCGAGCGAACGGCCGTGGGTGCCTGCCGAACCTCCGTTCATGAAGATGCAGCGGAAACGGGGCGAGCCGTCGGGATAGAGGAGAATGCCGTTCTCGTCGTAGGCATAGCCGCCTATGATGGACCGCTGGAAGAGTGTATCGATGGCATTGTAGGCCGAGGTGTCGCGGCTCTTGTGTTTCGAAGCCAAGAAGGATTCAATCTTCAGTTCGAGTTTCTCGGCTGCGGGAAGGTCGTCGCGCGAGGTGAGATTGATTCCACCATCGACGAAGAGATCTTTGTAATAACCTTTTGTGTTGTCCTGCGCAAACACGGTTGTCAGGGACAAGCCCATGACGCACACATAAATTGATTTTCTGAGTATTTCCATTTGTTTCTGCTTTCATCAAAAAAGGGACGTGGGCCCACCACTCGGGGTCGGGCCCACGTCCGGGATAGCTTGTTCTTATTTTACCATTACCTTCTTTCCGCCAAGGATGTTCACTCCTTTCCTGACGTTCGTCAGACGGCGGCCCTGGAGGTCGTAGATGACGGCTGTCTGTCGACGGTTGTCCGTTGTCATCTCGTCAATGCCGGTCTCGGAGCCTACTATGAAGTTGGCACGCGAGCTGGAAGGTGTCACGGTGCGCACTGCGTCGGTGCTGGGCAGGACGTAGCGGTTCAGCACATGGCCCGTGTAGGAGGCCACGAAGAGGTTGCCGGCATAGTCAAAGACGGCTGCGCTTGGACGGAAGCCCAACGACACAGAGAACTGCGACTGTACGTCGATGCGTCCGTCGGCCATGGGAGCATAGTTGACGCTGCATATCTGCATGCGATTGTCGCCACTGGTGGGGTATGCCAAGAGCGATCCGTCGCGGCTGACGTAAAGTGCTCCATGTCCCATAGCGTTCACCTGGTCGCGATAATCCACCTCGCCGTCGGCATTAATGTGCACCAAGGCAGGCTTCGTCTCCGAGGGATTGCCGTCTCCGTTGATATACCACAGTCCGCCCTGATTGTCGGCTGCCAGAGTCAGCGCAGTGGAGGTGGTTGACCATTGCCCGGTGAGCAAGTCGACCTTTTCTGTAGGCACTCCCGTGAACTGGGTCTGCGAGCCAAGATCGTAACGATAGGCGAAATAGTCGGCAGCGTTGGCCTGGCCATCAGAACGTCCTGCCATCAGCGCCCACAGCTTCAGGTCGTCGCCCGTGCCGGAGGTGGTGAAAGCGGCCATCTGGCCCGATTGGATTTCCTCGCCCACGTAGGTGATACCGGACAGGCTATCGAGCCGGCCTCCCGCGAAGACAGGATTCCAGGGTTCATCGAGATTGTCAGGGTTGGCTTCGTAGAGCGGGCTGTCAGTACGTCCACCCATGCGGCCGATAAAGAGACGTCCGTCGGCCGTCATGTGGACGGTCTTGGGGTCGTACATGGCATTGCCCGAATAGACAGCCACACCACCGGTGGCCAGGTCGAGACCGCCCTGGAAACCCGGAATGCCGTCGGCTGCATTAATTGGGGCAAACTGCGGGTCGAAGGCATAGATTCCGGTCAGCTTTTCGGCACTGATCGAGTTGCTGACATCGCGGCCCAGTTTGGGCTCTGTGACATAGAGCGTACCGAAGCCCTTGCTCTCGGGATTATCGTTGAAGGCCATGCTACGCGTGGCATTCACCACATAACCGGGCTGCGTTGCGGAAAGTGGAATGCGATACGGATCTGTGACGCCATAAGAGGTCACTTCAATATCGTACGACACCTCCGTGCCGGCCTCGCCAAGCTTAGCGTTCTCAACCTCAACGCTGTGCTCTCCGATTGTCAGGTCTTCGGCCGAGAGTGTTTCGGAATAGACCTTGCTACCGCCTGCATAGAAATTAATCTGGCCGGCCTTGGCATTGGCATTCAGGGTGTAGCTGATTGTAGCAGCCTCGGCTGTAGATGCGGTATTAAGTTCATAGGCATAGGCATTCATTTCCATCGTAGGCTGCTCATTGGCATAGGTGCCGTTGCTGCGGTAAACGACGTCGCCACTGAAGAGGTGAGGCGTGGGGTCGGTGCCCAGTGTCTGACGCCACACGGGATTGTAGAAATCGTTGCCGTTCAGAGCCCAGGTGATTTCGCCGCTGCCCAATTTGGCAGCATCGGCCGGGGCGGTGGGTTCGAAGCAGTTGGTAAAGGCACATGCCTCATAGCTGGCCAGATACTTGTTCTCCGTGGGATTGTCCACTTCGGAAGCCGACCAGCAGTTCGTCATGCTGTTGTTCACGCCATACCAGCCGACGAGTGCTCCGCTTGTACCTTTCGTATTGGCCACATGTCCCACAGAGTAGCAGTCGCTCATCTGAGCCATTGCCCTTAGTGCGCACCGTCCCACGATGGACCCGGCATTGTCTTCCTCGGCAGAAACGTTTCCTTCGTTGCCTACCTGTTCAATTCGTAATGTGCCGCTGTCTGAAGTCACGGCCCCGATGATGCCCACATTGCTCAGAGCCGATATGGAGCACGAACTGTCGAGGATGAAGTTGCGGATGGTTGAGCCAGTGGCGACGTTGTTGAACAAGCCAACTCCACTTTCACTCGGACGGCTGATTACCAGATTGCTGAAGGTGTGCCCCTGGCCATCGAAGGTTCCGCGGTATGGAGTACTCGACTGGCCTATGCCAATGTAGGTAACGTCCTTCATGTCGATGTCGGCTGTCAGCTTGACATTGGGAGAGACACCCAAAGCCTGCGTCTCGGAAGACAGATAAACCATCTGCTCTCGGTTAGCGATGAGATAGGTGCCGTCCTCGTCTTTCTCTGGAATGTAGTTCTTCGTCAGTTCCGTATTGAGCACGTTCTTGGCTTCTTCTTCGGTATAGGTGCCATCTTCATATCCATACTGCAAATCGTCGAAGAGCTCGGTAAATGCATTGTAGGTGTCTTCGTCGACTGCCGAATACATCTGCATGGCAATGTTCATGACTACGTCGGTCTGACGGAGCAGGTCGACATAGACGCGCTTGCACGAATGCACATGATTGAAAAGGTCGCTGAAGCGCTGGACAAGTTCATACTTTGCAGCGTTGTCTGCGGCTTGGGAAACCTCGAAGATGGTGTTCTCCAGCTGGGTACGGAGTTCTTGACTGAAATTGGGATAGACCTGATAGTCCATGCCCGAACTCTGGCGATACTCATATAGTATGGTGTTGGCACGCGCCACCTGGCCCTCCAGCACTTGGTCGAGTCCGTTCCCGGCCGTCTCGCTGTCGATACTGCCCAGATAGACGAGGTTCGTGTTGGCAAAACCGGTCCAGTCGTTGCCCTGGTTCGAACCCAAGTTGCGGATTCCGACCGTCAGCGACCCGCCTTCGGGCACTTGGGCCAGGATATAGTTAAAGCAGCGTCCGGCATTGGCTGCCACTGCCATGCTGTTGGTGCCGTGCACCATATAGGCGTCCTGGTCGTCCACCACAATATCGTAATCGGGATAGGTTCCCGAGAGGTTGGCTGTGATGCCGTCGACAGCCTCGTCAGCCATGACGGGGAACTCAACCGCAGCACCTATGTACGTATTGTTGTCGTTCGCGTAGAGCTGAGCGGTATAGTTGAGCGACTGAGTGTCGATACTTGTGCTGGGACGCTGGGCTGCATTCATACGCAGCAGGTAGAGTCCGCCCTTCAGGTCGCTCAGCGTCTGGTGCATGTCAAACGGCAGTTCGCTGTAACTCTCCACTCCCGTGAAGTATGCAGCCTGAATGGAGTCTACGCTGTTGTAGAGCGTATAAGTGGCCTTGCCGGTGGCCATGGTTCCTTCCCAGCCCTTGTCCATTGCATCGTGGAAGAAGGGGTTCGCCAGCAAGAGTGTGATATTGGCTCCCTCGGTGTAGCCTGCCTTCAGGGCCTGCGAATAGAGGTTTTCGACGAACACAATCTCGTTGGTGATGCCCTCCTTGTCAAGCAGTCGGTTGCCGATGATATAGGCGTAGGTTCCGTTTGGATATGTCTCGCTGGGATTGCCCTCGGCATAATAGCCGTTCAGTGTGATAAGCCCTTCGGGGAGCAGGCTGCCGTCGTTGGCCTCGGCCTGAATCTCGGCAACACGCGTCTTGTAGAGGACATAGGCCTCGGCACACTCCTGGAGCGTCTTCTTCTGATTCTGTATATCCTTGTAGGCTGCAATCAGCGAATCGCGCCGGTCAATATCCGAGAGCCCGTCGTGGGTGGCGACAAACGCATCTATCAGGCTCTGCTGAGCTATCAGCTCGCCGTCCTCGAAGGAGGGATTGTTGTTGAGGAAATCTTCGCCCTGCTGCTGAATGGCACGGATAAGGGGGGCCATGTTGTCGTCGGTTATTGAGATATAGCCTTCCTCCGCACTGCTGAACACCAGTCCGTGGGTGCTGTCGAAGATGGGATACGGATCCTCGTTAATCGTCTGGTAGAAGACGGCATCGACGAACGAATTGTCATTCAACTTCCAAACAGCTGCGCCGTTTGCCATTCCTTCGCCTTCCATGCCCACGGTGCCGGGGCCCGTGCCTCCGTCATATCCGAATGCCGAGACATTCTCGGCTATCTGGTAGACACAGTTGGTGGCCTTTGAATTGGCATAGTGCCAGCCCACGAGAGCGCCACCGTTCGTTCCGGTATAGCCCGAGTAGTCGGCGATGGAGAAGCAGTTCTGCATGTTGGCGGTCGCACTGGTGCTCGTTCCGCTTCCGATGAGTCCGCCCGACGAGCCGGCCTCGCCGCTTATTGCACCCACATAGTAACTGTTCGAGATGGTTCCGCGGAACTTGCCTGCCAGTCCGCCCATGTCGCCGTTCGAGCCGTTCGACGACATGGACACCTTGCTGTAGCAATGGGAAATGGTGGCATTGGCTTTGGCCACACCCACGATGGTTCCACAGTGGGCAGCATAGTACGTGTTGAGTACGTTATCGATATGTCCACTCTCCAGTGCCACGTTGCGAATGGTGGCTGCTCCCACCGTACCGAAGAGCATGCAGCTCACGTTGGTGATGGGATAGAGCCGACCGTCGAACGTGCCGGCATAGCGGTTTGTCTCGCTACCGATGGGCTGGCAGACAGCACCTTCCAGGTCGATGGGCGCCGTGATGACGGCTTTGGCTTTCGTCTCGCCGCCGTTCACG
>CAMJRQ010000022.1 GCA_946408305.1 uncultured Prevotellaceae bacterium | reverse complement strand
AAGGGCAAGGAAACGGGGCACAACGCACCGCGTTTCTCAGTCTCCCTTTTGAAACGCCCTCCTCTTTTTTTGCTAATATCCCAGCTCCTCGCCGACGAGCACCACCACATGGCGGCCCTCGTTGCGGCTGTTTCTCAGGAGGTGGATGTAGCTGCAAATGCTCTCGGGCGAATTGCAGTTGTGGCACGCGCCGTCGATTCGGCAGGGCGTCTGGATGTCGAAACGCTGGGCATTGATGGGCGATGCCGTGCTGCGGGCGCGGGCCAGGGCGGCCTCGACGGTCTGGGCCACCTTGTTGAGCCCGATGACGAAGATGACCTTCCGGGGCCCCCAGGAGATAGCCGCCACGCGGTTGCCGTTGCCGTCGATGTTCACGATGACGCCGTCCTCGGAGAGAGCGTTGGCGCTCGTTAGATAGACGTCGGCCGAGAAGGCTCTGCGGTACATTGCCTCTTTCTCTTCCGGCGTGGAGACGGTGTCGCGGTCGAGCACCGTCAGCGTTCCCCGGCTTTTCAGAGCTGCGGGAATACCCAGGCTGCGCACGGTGTCGCTACCGCCCCAGGTGACGCTGCTGCCGTCGGCAATGAGGTCTGAAACCCGCCGCACGGCCTCCTCGCCCGTGGGGCAATAGTAGGCTGCCATGTGGCGACGGTTCAGGTTCTTGATGAGTTTCTCGGCCAGCTTGGCGTTTCTTTCTTCTATGGGTGTCATCTCACGTTCACTTTACGAATACCTTGCGGCCATTGACGATGTAGAGGCCGGGGAGGAGCTTGTCCTTTGCCAGCATCGGCAGCGGTCATCGGGCGTGTCAGCGTGTGCCCGTTCAGGTCGAGGGTGACCGTGGTGCCGTCGATGTTCAGTCGGCCGTTGTTCAGCGTGAAATCGCCGCCGAGCTTCACCGTTTGGCTGGTTCTTACAGCTTCATACAGTGCCTCTACGTTCATGGCGGTGCCCTGGGCCCAGAGTCCTTGCGCCACCATAATCAGTGCGGCGAGCAGGCTGAATGTTCTTGTTTTCATCTATTTCCTGTTAATTTGAGGTTTTCTGTTATCTCGACGATGATTTTTCCGCGCAAAGTTATGTATTTTCTGCAGAATATGAGTCAACGGAGAAATTTTTTATACGCTTGCGTGTAAATATTTCTTCTTGAGGGCAGTAATTGTGCGAAAAAGATGATACGCTGTCGGGGAAAGTGAAAATGTTTTGTTACCTTTGCATCGGTAAAAAAAAGAAACGCAAAAAAAATCTTTTCATAATGAATCTGCAAAGAACCTTTCTCGCGCTCTGCACGCTGGCAGCCGCCACGACGCTGCAGGCCCAGCCGGCCGATTTCTTCACGCCCGTCAGGGAGAACGCATTGCGCCTTCCCTCGGTGCCGCTGCTCGTGTCAGACCCGTATTTCTCCATCTGGTCGCCCCACGACCATCTCTACGACGGGCATACGACCCACTGGTCGAACCAGCGTAAGCCTCTGACGGGCGTGCTGCGCGTCGATGGCGAGGCATACCGCTTCATGGGCACCACCACGGAGAGCCTCTTTCCCCTGGCCTCGGAGGCCGCGTCGGCCGGGCGCTACACCCTCACGGCGCCCCAGGGCAGCTGGACCGGCGTTGACTATGACGACAGCGCGTGGGCAACGGGCCAGGCTGCCTTCGGTGGCAACGACGACGGCTACGCCCACATAGGCACCAAGTGGGAGACGGTGGGCACCGACATTTGGGTGCGCCGCGAGTTCACGCTCGAGAGTGTCGACCCGCAGTCGCACTATCTGGTCATCTACAAGCACGACGACACCTTCGAGCTCTACCTCAACGGTCAGAAGCTGGCCGACACGGGCTATCGCTGGGACGTGAGCGGCGTGACGGTGGCGATAGACGCCTCGCTGCTGCGCGCGGGCCGCAACGTGCTGGCCGGGCACTGCAAGAACGAGCTGGGCGGCGCCTACGTGGACTTCGGCCTCTACCGCAGTGTGGTGGGCGAGGCCGTGCAGAAGCAGTGCACCGTGATGCCCACGAGCACCTACTACACCTTTGCCTGCGGCGGTGTCGACCTCGACCTGGTCTTCACCAGCCCGTTTGTGATGAAGGACCTCGACCTGCTCTCCACCCCCATCAACTACATCTCCTACCGCGTCCGTCCCAACGACGGCCAGGCCCACAACGTGGAGTTCTATCTGGAAACATCGCCCGAGATGGCCGTGCGCAACGCCACGCAGAGGCGCATGACGAGCCGCGTCGGCGGAACGAACCTCAGCTTCCTGCGCACCGGCACGAGCAACCAGAATCCGCTCAGCCACCACGACGACGTGGTCGACTGGGGATACATCTACCTGGCCTGCGAGAACTGCGACCACAAACGCTTGGGGCTCGACAGCCACGACAAGCTGCTGGGCGAGTTCATCGGCAGCGGACGGATTACGCCCTACGGCTCGTCCCACACCGAGCTGCCCAATTCGCCCTTCAATGCCATGGTCTACACCGACAGCCTGGGGCGCGTCGACGTCTCGGCACAGGGATTCACCATGATGGGCTACGACGACGTGGCCTGCATCCAGTATCACGGCACGAACCGCAAGGGGTACTGGACTCACCAGGACCAGAAAATCACGCTGCCCCGTCGCTTCGAGGAGTTCCACCTGGGCTACGACAGCATCATGAGCCTCTGCCGCGCGCAGGACATCCAAATCTACGACGACGCCCATGCCTGCGCCGGCACGAAGTATGCCGAGATATGCTGCGCCGCCTACCGCCAGAGCATCGGCGCACACAAGCTGACGACCGACACGAAGGGCAACCTCCTCTTCATGAGCCGCGAGAACAACAGCGGCAGCTTCATCAACACGCTCGACGTGACCTATCCCTCGCAGCCCCTCTACCTTTTATATAACGTGCAGCTGGCCAAAGCCATGCTCACGCCCGTGCTGGAATACAGCGCACTGGGCAAGTGGACCAAGGACTATGCCAACCACGACCTGGGGCTCTATCCCGTGGCCAACGGACAGCGATACGGAACCGACATGCCCGTGGAGGAGAGCGGCAACGCGCTGACGCTGATGGCCGTGATAGCACGCATCGACGGCGACACGGACTACGTGGAGCGCTACTGGACCTACCTGACCCGCTGGGCCGACTATCTGGTGGAGCACGGCAAGGACCCCTCGAACCAGCTCTGCACCGACGACTTCATGGGCCCCTCGGAGCGCAACACCAACCTGGCCGTGAAGGCCATCATGGGCGTGGCCTCGTACAGCGAGCTGGCCACGATGCTGGGCCACGACGACGTGGCCGAGGAATACATGGAGAAGGCGCGCAGCATGGCTTCCTACTGGACGCGCAATGCCCGCTCCACCACCGGAGGCACCCACTTCATCCTGAACTTCGGCAGCGCAGCCGACACCTGGAGCACCAAATATAATATGGTATGGGACAAGGCCTGGGGATGGAACCTCCTGCGCACGGCCCGCCTGAACGAGATGTCGTTCTACGCCAACAAGTTCACCACCTACGGCCTGCCGCTCGACAGCCGCGGCAACCTGGTGAAGAACGACTGGCACATGTGGGCCGCCGCCATGGCCGAGAACTCCACCACGCTGGGCAAGTACGTCAGCACGATGTGGAAGTTCATCAACGAATGTCCCACCCGCGTGCCCATCTGCGACGGCCACGACGGCGGCAACGGCTCGAAACGGCTCTTCCAGGCGCGCAGCGTGGTGGGCGGATACTGGATGAAGGTCTTCGTGGAGAAGTTCCTCGCCGGCGAGCTCACCCCCACCGCCATCCTGCCTCCCCGTGCCACGCCGAGCCCCACCCTGCCCCGCCTCTTCGACCTGGAGGGACGCCCCCTGCCCGCCGATGCTGCCCGCCGCGGCATCTACATCGAGCAGCCGGCCGGAGCCCCGGCCCGCAAGGTGCTGCGATAGGGCCGGACGCAGCGAGCGAGGCGCACCGAGGGGGAATCCCCCTCACGTTTAGGAAAAGTCCCCCGCGGCTTTAGGCATTCCCGTCTTGCAGTGCCAGAAGAACGTCGTACCTTTGCAATGTCAACAGAGGACAAGAACCGATTTTCTAACCGATTTAAAATTTACGACTATGGTACGCAAGAATATCTACGCAGCAGTGATGATGATAGCCCTTATGGCAAGTGTTAACCTGTATGCTCAGCCCCGTCCTCGCCACGGAGGAGGTGCACCCCATGCCCGCCGGGAGATGATGGTAGGCCACCACGGCCCCGCCCACCACGCCGCCATGCCGATGCACCACGCCGCACCGATGCACCACGCCGCACCGATGCACCACCGCCTGGACGCTCATGGCTACCTGCCCGGATGGCACGGCCGCGTGCGCTACCTCGACGGTCGCTGGGGATACTATCGCGACAGCCGCTGGTACTGGTACGACACGTACTTCGCACCCGACTATTACTACGCACATCCCGTGGTCCACTTCCACCACCACCTTCACGGCCGCGACGTGGCCGCAGCAGCTGGCGGAGTGGCTGCCGGAATCGCAGTGAGCGCGCTCATCGGCGCACTGATGCGCTAAAGCCTCAAGGGTGAAATCCAATGGCAAGGGGGGGGCTGCGAATGACCGCTGAAAGCGGTCTCCCCTTCGGTAACCGAGGGTACTCGCTTGCGAGCACCCTCGGTGAACAAATACCCCCAAATAGGAAACGACCCTGGAGGGGTCGAACAGCGTCAAGCCGGGCTGCATGCTGTTCGACCCCTCCAGGGTCGTGCTGTTTTGGGGCATTACCCCTGCCGGGGGTGCGTGCTGCGCACGTACCCCCGGTTACCGATAGGTGGACGCTTTCAGCGTCCGTAGGCTGCGATTCAATTTACCCGTGAACACCAAGTAGTTTTCTTGTGTGCCCGTAGACCCAGCCCCGCCGGGCTGACGGCCCGTCCTTCTCCCGGATGCCGCTGCGCCGGCGGAGCTCCCGGCCATCGGAGAGCCGCAACTGTGGGATGACGCCTCCAGCTGTGGTATTTTGCTCGTCGCCCGCTCCCTATGCACCCATGGATGTAAATATATCGTCATCCGACGGCGCCGACCGCCGGAAACGAGGTGCACCCCAAAAGGGGCAAAAAACGGCTTTTTCGGGCGCTTTTTTGCCTGTCAGGCGAAGCGAGGAAAGACTAACTCACTGAATATCAAATGCTCCGAATTTTGCGTTTTTTCGGAGCAAACTCTCCCCCGAGGCGTTTCGGGCGATTCTCGCGCGTTCTCGGCACGTCGTCCACGGAAACGCAACGTGTTGCTCGGGCCCGAACAACGTGTTGCGTTGGCCGAAGCCACACGTTGTTTTTCGCCGCGCCACACGAAACGCGAAACCAGAAAGCAGGAAATGTCAGGAAATCGTCAGCACGACAGGAACCGGTGTGCCGCGCGTGTCGGCACCACTTTCATGGCATGGTTTTGAAATAAACAGAGCCGAAATTTTGTCATTCGGATAAAATGCCGTATCTTTGCCCAGCCAAAATTATTCTTTACACCGAAGATGCACATTGCTCTCAAGCACCACATATTAAGCCTGGCCGCGCTGCTTTCATTCAGCGCTGGCCTGCAGGCCCAGACGGACGACGCGAAACTCAGCGGAACGCCCATCGGCTCCACCTACAGCTACAACCCCAACTCGGGCAGCGCCTCGAACACCGTGAACCGCCCCGCCGATGCCTTCGACGGCGACGCTTCGACCTACTTCGCCGCCTGGGAGCAGAGCATGGGATGGGTGGGGCTCGACCTGGGCACGCCCCACGTCATCAGCCGCATCGGCATCCGCCCGCGCAACACCAGCGACGGCGGCCAGAAGACGCTGCTCGGTGTCTTCGAGGGGGCCAACCAGGCCGACTTCATGGACGCCGTGCCCCTCTATCTGCTGAGCAACGCGGCGGCCGACGGCATGATGTCGTACTACGACACACCCGTCACGCGCGGCTTCCGCTACGTGCGCTACGTGGGCCCCGCGGGCACCCGCTCCATGGTGGCCGAGCTGGAATTCTACGGCCACGAGGGCGCCGGCGACGACTCGCGCTTCTACCAGGTGACGGAGCTGCCCACCGTCTCCATCCACGTCGAGAACAACCGCGTGCCACAGTCGAAGGGCGAAGACTTCATCTCGCAGCTCACCATCACCTACGAAGACGGTACCCTCATCCAGGAATACCCCATACTGACGCGCGTCAGAGGCAACTTCTCGGCCTCGCACGAGAACAAGCCCTATCGCATCAAGTTCAACGACGGCAAGAAGCACCACATGCTCAAGGGCTCGCTCCAGGACGAGTCGCCCGCCGAGGCCAAGAAATGGACCCTCATCAACAACTTCGGCGACAAGACGCTCATGCGCAACAACGTGGCCTTCGAGGTGAGCCGCCGCGTGGGCATGCCCTTCACGCCCTACTGCCGCTGCGTGGACCTGCTGCTCAACGGCGAATACCGCGGATGCTACCAGCTGACGGACCACGTCTCGAGTAACCGCGACCGCATCAACATCACCGAGATGGCCAACGACGACCTGGAGGGCGAAGCGCTCACCGGAGGCTACCTCATCGAGATGAACGGATATGCCGGCAGCGACCCCGTCAACTTCACCTCCACCCACGGCAACCCCATCACCGTGCACGAGCCCGACGAGGAGGACATTCAGCCCGCCCAGGTGCAATACATCCGCGACCACTTCAACCGCATGGAGGACGCCGTCTTCTCGGCCGACTATACCGACGCCCAGAAGGGTTACCGCCCCCTGCTCGACCTGGACTCCTTCCTGCGCTACTTCCTCTCGAACGAATACTCGGGCAACACCGACATGCTCTGGCAGGTCTTCATGTATAAGGAGCGCGGCGACGACCACATCTACACCGGCCCCGTCTGGGACAACGACCTCTCGCTCGAGAACGACATCAACGTCTATCCCGGCAACCAGCGCGAGGACTGGACCTACACCGTCCGCGCCGCCGGACAGTGGCGCGCCTTCGTCTCGCGCGTCCTCTCCGACCCCTACGCCATGGCCCGCCTGCAGACCATCTGGGCCGAGCTGCGCGACAACAAGGTGTTCACCGAGACCAACGTGCGCGACTACATCGAGGAACAGCGACGCAAGATGAGTGCCTCGGCACGCCTCAACTACATCCGCTGGCCCTACCTGCTGCAGAAGGTCCACTGCAACCCCGAGGTGTGGGGCACGTGGGACAAGGAGGTCGACGTCATGCGCGACTACGCCGTGGGCCGCATCGAATGGATGGACAACAAGCTGAACTATAACAAGCTGGACATCGTCGACGGCATCTATCAAATCAACAACCCGCTCGAGATGACCAACTTTGCCTCGCTCGTCAACAGCGGCAAGCAGGACATCCAGGCCACCATCACGGCCGACCTCGACATGGAGGGCTTCGAGAGCCGCTTCACGCCCATCGGCACCACGCTGCGACCCTTCAAGGGCACGCTCGACGGCGGACAGCACACGGTGAAGAACCTCCGCGTGGACGGCACCCGCTACGTGGGACTCTTCGGCGTCATGAGCGACGGAGCACAGCTGAGCAACCTGACGCTCGACTCCACCTGCGTCTTCAGCGGCATGGACTACATCGGCGGACTCGTGGGACGCGCACAGCGAGGCACGGTCGGCATCAGCAACTGCGGCAACGAGGCACGCGTGGAGGCCACCGGCTCGCGAGTGGGCGGACTGGTGGGAGGCGGATTCAGCGCCAACGTGAACATCACGAACAGCTACAACGCCGGCAACATCAGCGGCGCCAGCGACGTGGCAGCCATCGTGGGATGGGCAAACGGAGCCGTAGACATCCACAACACCTACAACATCGGAGAGGTCTCGGGCACCACAGCCGGACTGGAATTCTCGGCCGGTACGCCCCTCACACTGCAATACGTCTACGAACCTTTCGACCACAGCCAGACGCAGACCGTAAGCCCCGAACAGGTGGCATCGGGACAGCTGGCATGGTGGCTCAAGCAACAGACGACGACGCCCACGTGGTTCCAGAACATCGACAACGGACGCCGGCCCGACACGCACCCCGTGCTCATCGGCACCCACGGACAAATCTTCCAGGCCGACGGACTCTACACCAACATCAACCCCAACGGCTACGGCTACCGCTACTACCTGCTCGACATCTCCGAAATCCAGGGGGGCGGCACCATACAGGTCTCCGAGTTCGACCTGCTGAACGCCGCCCGCCAGGAAATCACCGACATGACCGTCTACCGGGGCACCGAGAGCAACATCTCGCACGAGAACTGGCCCAACATAGCCGACAACAACACGGGCACGAAGTTCTGCTCCGCCTTCTACGGACGCTCCTACTTCCTCTTCGACGCACAGTCGGAGGTGGAAATCTCGGGCTACCGCCTCTTCACCGCCAACGACACACAGAGCTTCCCCGAGCGCAACCCCGCAAGCTGGCGCCTCTACGGTTCCAACACCTACACCGACGACCCCGACGACGCGGTCTGGGAACTCATCGACGAGCGCAACGACGACCACACCCTGGGCGCCACCAACTATACGCCCTACGAATTCCTCGTCACGTGGCCCGAACCTGTCCCGCCCGTGGGCATCGAGATGGTGACGACGGACAACCGGCAACAGATGACCGGCAAACTGCCCATCTACGACCTGAGCGGACGTCGGATTGTAAAGAATTCACCGTCGAAAGGCATCTACATCATAGGCGGGAAAAAGGTGCTGATGCGGTGATTAACAAAAATTAACAGGAAATATTGCCCATTATCGATAGAAAATCGCTTAATTTGCGGCATAAACATAAACCAAACTATATACCTTTTATTAACCAAAACTAAAAACTATGGTAAAATTTTCTACTTTCAAGCAGAAGTCCCTCAAGGCATTCGTGGCCATGGCCATGATGCTGGTGGGCCAGAGTGCAATGGCACAGTCTGAGGATTTCTACCTGACCGTGATTGGCGGTTCGAAGGCCGACGGCAGCAGCGAAGGCTGCGAGAAGCTGGTGGACGGACTGGCCAGCACCAAGTGGGGCCAGACATGGCGCTCGACGGACAAGCTCTACGTCATCATGAAGGGCAGCGAAGAGATTATCCCCAGCGACTACTACATCGTCACCGGCGGCGACACGGGCACACACCCCGAGCGCAACTGGCGCACGTGGTACATCTATGGCGGTAACTTCGCCAGCGATGCCGAGGCCACCGAAGACGCAGCCGGATGGGTGCTCATCGACTCGAAGGAGAGCGTGGGCGACCTGGTCATCCCCGGCCAGAGCGGTGTCACCGTGCAGATGACCACCAGCGAGAACGTAACCACGGCCTACAAGTACTTCAAGATTGTAGTCACCGAGATTCAGACCCTCGAGGAAGGCATCTACATGCAGATGGCCGAGTTCGGCTTCGGCTTCCCCAAGGAGACCTTCGGATTCACGCCCCTGCTGACCACCGACCGCGACGGCAGCTTCGAGAACAATGAAAGCGCCAAGTCGCTCGTCGACGGATTCACGGGCAGCAAATGGGGTTTCGGAAGCGAGAACATCCCCGACAACTCGTGGCTCGTCTTCAAGTCGAGCGAAGCCTTCCAGCCCACCTACTACTCGCTCTATTCGGCCAACGACACCAAGGAATATGGCGACCGTAACTGGCGCGAGTGGTACATCTATGCCGGCAACTTCGAGAGCGATGCCGAGGCCACCAAGGATGCTCCCGGATGGGTGCTCATCGACCACAAGGTGAACACCGAAGAGGACATCATGCCGAGCGTGAACCTCACCGAGTTCTTCTTCGACTTCTCGGAAGAGGTGACACAGGAGTACGGCTACTTCAAAGTGCAGATCACCAAGGGCGGCGGCGGATACATCCAGATGGCCGAGCTGGAGCTGGGCACGGACTACACCTTCCAGACCAAGCGAACCGCCTA
>CAMJRQ010000021.1 GCA_946408305.1 uncultured Prevotellaceae bacterium | reverse complement strand
GATGGATGCGCGCAACCAGCAGGGCCAAGTCGAGGTGGATTCCACCCTCGCCTGCTACACCATGCAGGCCGCCGGCCTCTCCCTGACGGTGAACCGCCGCACCGGCCTCCTGGACTATCTCGACGTCGACGGCCGCCCCATGCTGCACGACCGCTACGCCGTGACGCCCAACTTCTGGCGCGCCCCCACCGACAACGACTACGGAGCCGGCCTGCAGCACCGCTTCGCCGTCTGGAAGAATCCCCAGGTGCGGCTCACCCGTCTGAGCCTCTCTCCCGCCGGCGGCCGCTCGTACGGCATCACGGCCTCCTTCGCCATGCCTCAGGCGCAGGCCACCCTCGAAACCTCCTATCTGCTCTCTCCCGAGGGCGAGCTCATGGTGCTCCACATCCTGCGCCCCGACAAGGAGGCCCGCGATGTGCCCCACCTCTTCCGCTTCGGCCAGCAGTGGGTGCTGCGCGCCGACCTCTCGCAGATAACCTACTATGGGCGCGGCCCCGTCGAGAACTACGCCGACCGCCACGAGAGCCAGCCGCTCGGGAAGTACAGCCAGACGGTGGAGAGCCAGTATTGGCCCTACGTCCGCCCGCAGGAAAGCGGAAACAAGACCGACGTGCGCTATTGGACACTCACCGATGCGCAGGGACGCGGGCTCACCTTCCGGGCGCTCGGCGGCCCCATGGAGTGCAGCGCGCTGAACTATCTGCCGCAGGACCTCGACGACGGCCCCGACAAGGCCGCCCGCCAGCACCACAGCGGCGACCTCACGCCGCGCCCCTTCACCGTCCTGCAGCTCCAGGCGCGCCAGTTCGGACTGGGCGGCGTCAACAGCTGGGGAGCGTGGCCCCGCCAGGAGTACCGCATGCCCTGTCAGAACTACAGCCTCTGCTACCTCGTCAGGGCCGTGCGCTGACGTCGGCCGGCCTGCGGCGTTACACACGTTTTTACGCCTTGACGTAAAACGATTACACCGTGATGTAATACTATTACATCACGGTGTAATGCTTCGTGTAACGCACCGTTCCGGGCGCGAGCCCCGGGGCGTGTCTACTCTGCGAAGAACAGCTTCTGGCCGATTTCCCAGCCCTGGGGGGCATAGTCGATGCCCAGCAGCGCGGCCAGCGTGGCGGCCACCTGCTTGTTGTAGAAGGGGCCGTTGTCGGCCATCTCGCCCAGGGCGGGGATGTCCTTGCCCAGGGCCATGAGCCACGTCTCGTTGGCGTGCTGGATGCTGGGGCCGTGGTCGCACCACTCGGGGCCGAGCCCGCGGCCGTGGTCGCAGGTGATGAGGAAGGTGGTCTTGTCGCGATAGAAGGGGTCGGCCTGCACCTGCTCCCAGAGGAGGCGGAAGTAGTCGTCGATGTTGTGGACGGCGCTCAGATAGTAGTCGTAGCGGCCGTTGTGGCCGTGGAGGTCGGTGTCGCCCAGCTGCAGGAAGACGAACTTGGGGTGGAGCGTGCGCATCTGCTCGGCGGCGTAGTGGTAGGCCCAGAGGTCGAGCTGGGCGTTGCCCTGGAAGTCGAAGAGCTTGCGCTTCATCTCGTCGAGCAGGAGTTCTTTCTCCGTGGGATGGGGCGAATTGCCGTACATGTCGCGGCCGGCGATGACGGGGAGGTGGTTGCGGTGCTGGCCGACAATCTGGCGCTGGGTGCCCCAGCGGGCAAAGACGCGCACGCTGCCGCGGTATCGGGGCGACGCGTTGGCCACCTCGAGGATGTTGATGTTGGGGTTGTCGCCGGCTCCGTTGCCCTGGATGCGCTCGTCGTCGGGGTGGCCGGTGAGCGTCTCGCTGTAGCCGGGATAGGAGATGGCGTAGCGGTTGGCCACCTGCATGAGGCTGCCCTTGGTGCGGTTGCCAATCATGAGCCCGTGCCGACGGATGTAGCTCCAGGTGAAGGGCATGAGGGCGGCTCGGCGCTCGGCCGTGTCCGCGATGCCGAGGAAGGCCTTGACGGAGTTCTTGTTTCGCGTGAAGTCGGTGTTGGCGGCGAGTTCGGCGTCGGCTCCGGTGTAGAGCTCCTGCCAGCGCAGTCCGTCGATCATGATGAAGATGATGCGGCGGTCGTTGTCGGTTCGTTTCTTTGCGCCGATGCTCAGCGCGGTGGCTGCCAGAAGGATGGCCAGAAGGATTTTTCTCATTTTGTTTTTTTTAGTTGACGAGTGGACGAGGGCCTTGTCAGCGCAGCCGCTCGTCCACTGGAGAGGAATGTTTATTTTATGAGGTACTTTTTCCCGTTGCGGATGATGATGCCGTCGCGGGGGTGCTGCACGGCGCGGCCTTGCAGGTCGTAGGCGACGGTTGTCCGTTCTTCGCAGAGCGAAGCGTCGCAAGCGCCGAGCGGTCCGTTGTCGGTTGTCACCTCCTGGATGCCGGTGGTGGTCTCGAAGAGGGTGGTCACCTGGGCGGCGCTGAGGGGTGCGCGATAGAGTCGCAGATGGGCAATCTGACCGCGGAAGGCGGCTTCGGCTGTGCCGTCGGCTCCGTTGAGGTCGCATCCCACGAAGCAGCGGCGGTAGCTGCTGTTGGGGGCGCCCAACTCGCCGGAGCAGTCGGCCTGGGCCTGGAGCTGCCCGTCGACGTAGAACAAGGCGCGGCCGGCCTGCTTGTCCCAGACGCCGACAAGATGGGTCCACTGGTCTTTCTGCGGCTGGAGGTTGCTCCGGAGGTTGATGTATCGGCCGCCGATGTGGGGCTGGAAGAGCCATTTGCGGTCGCTGCCCACGAGCATGCCGAAGCCGCCGTTCTGCTGGTAGCCCAGCAGGCTGCACCATTTGGCGGGCTGTTCGTCCTCGCTCCACGAGGGCCGCACGAGGCATTCCACGCTGAAGCCGTCGGTGAGCTGGTTCCAGATCTTGTCCTGCATGTCGAAGTAGTGGTAGCGGTCGGGGGCCTCGCCCCACTCGGTGCGGGTGCCGTCGTAGACGTACTGGCCCAGCTCGTCGGAGAAGACAGCGGCGGGGAAGCCCGACTTGCTGATGCGGTTGACCATCGGCGAGAGGTCGGTGGCCGAGCCGCTCTTGGCAAAGCTGATGTCGAAGAGGTCGGCCTGCGGGCGGACGGGCAGGGGAGTGTAGGAGAACTCCATGTCCATGCGCTTGCCGCCGGCTCCGATGCGGAAGCTCTTCACCTGGCAGTCGGCCAGACGGATGGCAATGACGTCGCAGCAGAGGGTCTGCGTGTAGTCGAAGTCGGCATGCTTCTGCCCGTAGAGCAGCTGGGAGGCGCCGGCGGGGCCCAGGCCCTGGGAGATGTAGTAGTTCACGCCGTGGTCGCGCACCTGGAGGTTGGCGTGCGAGTCGCCGCAGAAGAGACCGGCCAGCTTGCCCTGGGCCTGGGTGAAGTCCCACGAGATGCCTTGCTCCGAACCGGACTTGCGCTCGGCATAGTCCTGGAGCACATGGAGGAGAATCTCGCAGGTGGGGCGCACGACGTTCTCCACGCTCGTCCAGCGGCCTATCCAGTGGGGCATGTAGTGGGAGAGCAGGACGAGGTGCATGTCGGGCGTGGTCTGGCCGAGCAGGTCGATGAGCCAGAGGAGCTGCTCGTTGCCGTAGGTGTAGTATTCGCCGATGGTCTCGGTGCCCTGGCTGTTGAGGATGATGATGCGGACGTGCTTCTCGGGGATGTCGTAGTAGCCGTAGACCTTGTCCTGGACGATGTGGTAATTGCCCCGGCTCCGGCTCATCCAGGGCTGCTGGAAGAGGTAGGAGAGGTTGTTGCTGGTCAGATGGCGTCCCTCGCCTCCGTCCCAGTCGTGATTGCCGGCCACGTAGATGAACATGCCGTCGTAGAGCAGCATCTGCTGCTGGGTCTTGTTGAGGATGCTGTCTGTGAGCGACTTGCTGTTGTGCGGGCTGCCCAGGTTGAGCCCGATGTCGCCCAGGTTGGCCATGAAGTCGTAGTGGAAGATTTTGTCGGTCTCGACCATCCATCCGATGTGGCGCCACGTCTCCTTGTCCTGGGTGTGCACGTCGGTGAGGATGGGGAAGAGTAGCGTCTCCTGCCCCTGCCGCCATTCTTCGTAGCGCTGGAATGTCTCGGCGGCCTGCTCCATGACAAAGTCGGGAACGGTGTCGGACAGGGCTGTGGCCACGCTGGTGATGTCAGGGGACGGTGCGCCATGAAGGGCCGAGCCAAGGGCTGCCGTGGGCTTCCCGACGACGGCAACGCCCAGCAACCGGGCTGCATTGCCCAGGAATTCTCTTCTGTTCTGCATAGTCGTTTTTTCTTTCCTTATTGTTTTTCAAAGGGAATCCCATCCTCGCCACGAGGGGCGATGGATGAGATTCCTTTACTTGTCAGACGGGCCTGATTGCCCGTAGGCTCCCGATGGGGGGAGAGATTATTTCACAAACTTCTTCTTGCCGTCGATGATGAAGATGCCGCGAGTGGCCTTCTGTACGCGCTGTCCCATCAGGTTGTAGATGCCAGTGGGAGCGGACTTCTTCGTCTCGGAGGCAATCTCGTCAATCGAGGTGGCCAGCGCGTTGTTGAAGATAACACCAGCTGCTGCGCCGGGCATTGCCATGTCGTACATGCGGACGTAGGCTATCTTGCCCTGGAACGAGGCCTGAGGCATGGTGCCCGAGACGCTGCCGTCCATGTCGGCACCGATGTAGAGCTTCGTGTCGTCGACAACTTGCGGAGCCAGCAGCTCGCCACTGGCGCTGGCAGTGCCGGTGAGACGTCCGTCAACGTACATCGACAGGGTTCCGAGGTCCTTGTCCCAGACACCAATCAGATGAGTCCACTTGTCTTTCACGAGCAGTTCGTCGCCGCGGCCATTGGCCCACGAGCCATTGATGGAGGCCTGGAAGAGCCACTTCTGGGAGCTTACTCCGAAGAGGAAGCCTCCCTGCTGGGCTGCGCCGAGGATGCCGCACCATCCGGTGGGAACGTTGTCGCCATCCCAAGTGGGGCAAACGAGAGCCTCGATGGAGAAGCCGTCGGCCATCTTGTCCCAAAGGTCGCCCGTCATGTCGAACGAATAGGAGTGCTGCTGGTTGGCTCCCCAAGCGATGGCGGTCTGGTCGAAGATGTTCATCTTCACGTCGGGGTTCATCACCACAGAGGGCTCACCCCATTCGCTGATTTCGTGGCCCAGCGGCGAGCGGTCGGTGGCCGAGCCGTCCTCGTTGAAGACGACGTCGAGCAGGTTGGGCTCGGGCATGTCGGCCGAAATCATGGCATTGACCCACTCCTCGAGCTCTTTCTTCTTGTCGATGGCGCCCTGCTGTGTGTAGCCACCCTCTTCCCAGGTTTTCCAAGACTCGTTGTACTTCTGGTCGATTTCGGTCTCCAGGTTGGGGTAGTGGAGCTGGAGCTCGAAGAGCGTCTCGATGTAGTCGGCCAGTTCGATGTAGGCATTCTTGCAGTCGTAGACCTGCTGGAAGAGGTCGGAATACTGCTGTATCATCTCGTAGTATTCCTGGGCTGTGCGCTCCTTCTTCTCAGCAACCTTGCTGTTGAGCGTGGAGAGCTTGTCCTTCACTTCCTTGCTGAAGTTGGGGTGATAGGGATATTCGGTGGAAGAGCTCGACTCGTAGACGGTGATCATCGTCGTGGCACGGGCTGCCATGTCGCCGAGGACGTTCTTCATGGCATCGGTGGCCTGGTTGAGGGCACCGCGATAGAACACCTTGACATTGCCGAATCCCAGCCAGTCGATGGCGTTGCTGCGGGTGGAGAGCTTCTTCATTCCAACGGTGAGGCTGCCATCCGTCACCTCCACCAGCACGCTGTTCGTGTAGCGTCCGTTCTGGAAGGCGTAGCAGCAGCCGAGCGGGCCGTAGGCGATGTAGCCCACTTCGTTGCCTCCGTCGTCAATCACCAGATAGTCAGGCGTGCTGCCCGAGATGTTGCAGTTCTCACCATCTACGGCTTCGTTTGCCGGAAGCATGTCTTCGATGCCGGCCTGGAAGTAGTTCTGGATGCCGTTGGCATAGAGGAGGGCAGCATAGTTCGTGCCGTCGAATTCGTCGTTGGGGCGGAACAGACCGTTTATCTGCAACTCGTAGATGCCGTTTTGCAGGCCGGTTATCGTCTGGTACATGTCCATAGGACGTGCCAAGCACTGGGCTGCTGCCATAGGCTCGGTAACGGTGGTGCCGGTGCCCACGGTGCCTTCCCATCCGTTGAAACCATCGCGGAACTCAGGATTGACGAGCAGAGGGGTGATTTCGGTGCCGGGTGTGGGACTGCTGATGATGGCCTGCTTGAGCATCTCGTCTATCTGGGCCGTCTCGGCTTTGATTTCTTCCTCATTGAGGAGGCCGTTCTCCATGATGTAGAGTGCGGCACCGTTGGGATAATCCTCGTTGGGCTCTATGTCGGTGGTCAGATAGTCGATGAGCAGGTCGGCCTTCTCGCCGGTCATCTCGGGATGAGCCTCCGTGTAGGCCTGAACCTCGTCCACCTTGGCCTTGTATGCCTCGTAGGCATCGCGGCAGGCGAACAGGGCCTTGCGCTGATCCACGAGCGGAGTGTAGGCTTCGAGGAGGTCGGTGATGTTGTCATACTGCGAGAGGTCATTGACTGCCTCGATGTAGTCATCGAGCATCTGCTTGTTGGTAAGCATCTCCTGGCAGGCTGCCAGCTCGGCATTGATGGCCTTGTGGAAGTTGTCCTGCCCGTCGTTGATGTAGGAGTCGAAGATGAGGTAAACGGCTCCGTGACTGGCGTCGCAGAAGGGGTGGGGATCCACGCCGAGTGCCTGGCTCCAGTTGATTTCCTCCTGACCCTGGTTGAGTGCCATGCAAATCTCGCCGCTGGCCAGCTGCTCGTCGGTCACCTGCGTGCTGCCGCTGTTGTAATAGCCGAAGGAGGTCCTGTAGTAGCAGTTGCGCACGGTCATCGAGCCGTTGCTCCATCCGAAGGTGCAGCATCCGCGTCCACCTCCGCCCATTTCAAACTCGCCTATCTGGAGGCAGTTCTCCACGAGGGTGCTGTTGGGAGCCCATCCCACGAAGCTGCTGGCGCTCTGGGGTGCCTCGCCAGCCAGTTTTCCGTCGAAGATGCAGTTGCGGATGATGTTGCCACCGCCCGTGGCACGTCCGCAGAAGCCCGAGTGGCAGAAGTCTTGGTCGGCCACGGCGTTGTAGATTTCCACCGAACTGATGCAGTTCTCGATGGTGCAGCCATACATGATGGCGGCCATACCGCAGGCGTAGGCAAACTGCGAACTGATGCGTCCCTGGGTGTGCAGGTTGCGCACGGTGCCCTTCAGGTGGCGGAAGAGGGCTGTGCGAGCCTCGGTGGCCACGAAGTCGAAGGTGATGCTGTGTCCCTGTCCGTCGAAGATGCCGGCGTAGGGGTTCACGTCGGTACCTATCATATATAGGTTGTCGCCCAGGTCGATGTCGGCAATCAGACGTGCATTGAGCTCGGGCTGATTGTTGGCCACCTCCGTGGCAAACCAGCGCAGCTGCGTGGCGTTGAGAATTTCGTAGTAGCCGTCGACCAGCTGAGGCACGGCCGAAGCGTCGACGAAACCGCACTTGGTGCAGACGCCGTCCTTGTTGAACGTGTGCTCGTCGCGCGTGGCGGGGTTGGTGTTCTCGTTGCTGAAGGAGGGCATGTGGTCGGGGTCGAACGCGCCGCTGCAGAGGATGTTGCCATTGATGGCGTAAACCTGTTTGTGAGTGGTCCAGGGATAAGGGATGGCGTCTTCGCCCAGCGTCTGGGTCCACTTGATTTCATTCTGCTCGCCGTTGAGCATGTAGCAGAGCTGACCGCTGGTGAGAATACCATCATCGGTAATCTGTGTGGTGCCATCGCTCAACACGCCCCATGCATTCAGATAGTAAGTGCCCGAGACGGAGAGCCCCGTTCCCCAGCCGATGTTGAAGCATCCGCGGCCCGAGCCGTCGATTTCGATGGAGGCAATCTGCAGGCAGTCCTGCACGAGCGTACCATTGGGAGCCCAGCCCACGAAGCCGCTGGAGCTTTGGGGTGCCTCGCCCGTAATCTTTCCGTTGAATACGCAGTTGCGGATGATGTTGCCACCGCCCGTGGCACGTCCGGCGATACCCGAGTGGCAGTGGTCCTGACCGCCGAGGGCGATGTGAATCTCTACGGAGCTGATGCAGTTCTCGATGAGGCAGCCGTACATGATAGCGGCGATACCGCATGCGTAGCCGTATTCGGTGCTGATGAGGCCGGCGGTGTGCAGGTTGCGCACGGTGCCTTCCAGATGGCGGAAGAGGGCCGTGCGGGCCTCGGTGGCCACCTTGTTGATGGTGACGGTGTGCTGCTGTCCGTCGAACGTGCCAGTGTAGTGGTATTGCTCGGTGCCAATCATGGGCAGCTCGTTTTCGGCCAGCGTGATGTCGGCCGTCAGGCAGGCGTTCATGTCATTGTGGCCCGTGTTCACCATGTCGGCAAACCATGCCAGCTCGAGGGCATTGCTCAGGGGGTAGACACCGTCCTGGGGCTGCACGAAATCGCGGTCGAAATATCCGCAGACGCTGCAGACGTAGCCCTCATACTGGTGGGCCGGGATGTTGATGGTCTGCTCCTCGTTCGTATAGGTGACCTCGCCCTGCGGAGCGCCGTCGCAGCGGAAGCCCTCGGAGGCTATGGCATAGACCTTCTTGCTGCTCTCGGAGAGCACGGGTGTCTGGTCCTCGCCCAATGTCTGGCGCCAGCATCCGTTGACGTTGTTCTTGTTGAGCGCAAAGGTCACTTCGCCGCTCTTCAGCTGGTCGGCCGAGACTTTCGTGCCGCGTGTCTGGTCGGTCAGTTCCACGAAGCCATCGCGATAGTAGCAGTTGGTGATGTTGGCGTTGCCCGAGTTGCGGCAGAAGGTGGCGCAACCGTTCTCCAGCACGTTCATCTCGCCCGAGATGAGGCAGTTGCTCACGGTGATGTTTCCTGCGCTCAGCCATCCGGTGATGCCGCCGCAGCGGTCGGTCTGCTCGCCGTTGATGGAGCCTGCGAAGTGGCAGTTGATGATCGAGGCGCCTTCGCCTGTCACATAGCCCACGATGCCGCCGTGGGTGCCGTCGCCGTTCACCGAGCTGTTGATGCTGACATAGCTGGTGCAGTTTTCAACGGTGGCTCTGGTGTGGAGCGCGCCCACCACGCCGCCGGCAAACTTCGCAGAGGTGGCGACGGTGCCGCGCACAATCAGGTTCTTAACCACGGCCTGGCTGCCCCCGACGAAGGCAAACAGACCGCTGACATCTTCCGTGGCGGTGATGTTCACCGTCACGCTGTGCCCGCGTCCGTCGAAGACGCCCTGATAGTACACGTCGGTTCCGATGGGTGTGTAGGCGGCAGAACTCAGGTCGATGTCGGCCGTCAGATAGGCCGAGGCGTCTGCTTCGCCGCCGTTGACGAGATTGGAAAACTCGACGAACTCCTCGGCCGTGCCGATGGGGTATGCGCCGTCCACTTTCTCAAGAGCCCAGAGGCTTACCGGTGCAGCCAATAGAGCCAAGGCTGCCAGGCTGATTCTTGCGTAAAGTCTCTTCATAATTGTTTGGTGTTTTTAATTAGATGTGTGTTTAAAGAGTTATATGGTCGCTTTTTTATAATTTCCGCAAATTTATACATTTTTTCTTTTCCGTCCAAGGGAAACTGCAGCTCAACCCGCAAATTGGCCCAAGAAAAATATTTTTTTTGAAAAAAAGTGAGAAATGTTTTGCCAGTAGAAAAAAAAGCAATACCTTTGCACTCGCAAAACGGAACGATACCGGGCGAGGTTGTAAGACGTTCACGCTTTGGGCGCTTAGCTCAGCTGGTTCAGAGCGTCTGCCTTACAAGCAGAGGGTCGGCGGTTCGAATCCGTCAGCGCCCACGGTAAAGAGAGACGGCTCCTTAGCTCAACTGAATAGAGCATTTGACTACGGATCAAAAGGTTGTGGGTTTGAATCCCGCAGGAGTCACTCACCTGATGCGAGTCAGTGGACTGGGTAGATACCAGAGTGGCCAAATGGGGCAGACTGTAAATCTGCTGGCTTACGCCTTCGGTGGTTCGAATCCATCTCTACCCACCAGCAGCCGATGCGGCAATAGCTCAGTTGGTAGAGCACGACCTTGCCAAGGTCGGGGTCGCGAGTTCGAGTCTCGTTTGCCGCTCGAAGAGCC
>CAMJRQ010000020.1 GCA_946408305.1 uncultured Prevotellaceae bacterium | reverse complement strand
GGGGTCGGTATAACCCGTGCTGGTGACCACGAAGAGCACGCGGCCCTCGCCTACCCTGTTCTCCACGATGTTGAAGAGCTCGGCCAGCTGGTGGTCGAGGCGCACGTAGGCATCCTGAATCTCGATGGGATAGCGGCTCACGCTCTGGTGGTCGAAGGTGCCGGCGTAGAGCGTGACGTTGAGGATGTCGGTGATGTCGTCGACACCCAGGAGGGTATTCTTGATGGTATGCTGGACGAAGGCGTTCACCTCGTCGTTGACGCAGGGACTGGCCTTGAACTCGCGGAACTTGCGGTCGCCCGAGAACTTGTGGCTAAAGGTCTTCTTGGCCGTGGCCGAGGCAAAATAGTTGAAGGCGGCAATCGACTCGTTGAAGGGCGACCACGTGATGCCTCCGATGCGCTTGCCGAGCGAGCTCTTCTGGTCGTACTCCTGGAGCCACTGCGGGCATTCGCCGTAATACGACGTGCCGCACCACTGCCCCGTCTCGTCGTTTATCCAGAAGGCGGCGTCGCCCGCATGGCCGGCACTCAGCACGGCTGCGTCGCGGTTGGGGGCCACCGAGTAGACCAGTCCGCGCCCCTCGGTGCCAATCTTCAGTTCGTCGCCGAGCGTGGTCACGGCCAGCCGGTGGGCCGAGGTGGTCTCTTTCGTCAAGTAGCCCTGCTGCGTAGCGTCGTCCACGCAGAATACGGGCTGCAACGTCTGGCGGTCGAGCCATCGCTGGCCGACGATGCCATTCACGTAGGGACTGGTGCCAGTGAGCAGACAGGCCACAGCCGAGGCGCGGTCGGGCGTGTCGAAGGGATACTCGGCCTGGGTGTACATGCGTCCCTGCTGAATGAGCCGGTTGAAGCCCTGCCCGCTATAGAAGGGCGAGAAGGCCTCCAGATAGTCGGTGCGCAGCTGGTCGATGACGACGTTCACCACCAAGCGTGGCACGTCGGGTGCCGTCTGGCCCTCGACGTTCAGCGCGGCCATGAAGGCCACCACGGATGTCAGTATGTAATTCCTTCTACGATTCATTTTCGTGCGACGTTCTTCGTCCGGTATAAGTAATAACTTATAGGCCTCGTTGCCAAAGCGAGGGTCAAAGGTACGACTAATTTCCCAAATTCCTGCAATCCGAGCTGAGAAATTACGAAAAACAGGGCCAAAATGACGAAATCGAAGGCAAACCAGCGTGTCGGGGAACCTTTTTTCGCGGCTTTTATTACAAGGTAGAGGCCGACGAAGGCCAGCGGGTTCAGCAGGAGAAGGAGCCAGTTGGACCCCACAGCCGGGTGTTCGGAGAAGAAGAAAAGGAAGCCGATGAGCGTGCCGGCCACGCCGCGGAGGACGAGCAGCACGACATCGACACCCCAAATCCATCGACCGCGCCACAGTTCGAAAAGAAGCAGGAGCAGCGCAAGCACAAGAAGACTCCAACCCACCATCGAGGGCGAGGGAAGCCATTCATGAGAGGGTGGCACTTTGGACGGGTCTTCTTGTAAAACAATTTCCTCACTTTTAACCAGCGGTCGCCGCGCACCGGAAGCGTCCGTCACAGTGGCTCCGCGGAGCGATTTCATCAGGTTCTCGGGCAGGAACATTGCCTCGTGTTCGCCAATGGGCTCGTCCACCTCGGCACCGAGAAGAGCGTCGTTCCCCTCTTGGTTCCAGGGATATTTCGCCGTATAGCGATGCAGGTGCTGCCGATACGAGAGGGCTTCTTGCTGCGCGGGATAATCCACGCGTCCGTCGATGAGTTGTTCGACGGCATCGCGCACCTTGGTGGTACAGTTATTGTAAAGATAATTGTATCGGTATTCGCGGTTCTCCGGACTGCAATTCTCCACGAGGAAGGAGAAGATGCGGCGCACCTCGGCGGGCGACAGATTGAGCGTCTGCTGCGTGATGCGCGAGCCCCTCATCCGGTAATCCTCCACAAACAAGTCCCATGGCAGGGGCATGACCATATAATCACACTTCCCGAGCACGAAGCGCCACAGGAAATGGGGCTGCTCGAAGGAGAAGACTCCGTAGTTGAAGACCAGGTCGAGCCCGCGCCCCGCGTCCTGATAGCGCAGGGCCGTGTGGCCATAGAGCGAATAAACCTTGTCACCCGGCGAGCACGTCAGCACGCTCACGGCAAGCGAGTCCTGCCCCGCTTGGGCCCTGGCGCCCAGTCCTGCCAGCAGGAACAGAAGGAGAGAAAAGATACGTTTCATTTCTTTTGCAAAGGTACGAAAAGGAGAGCGGAAAGCCAAATTTATTAGCGGAACTTTGAAATTGTTTCGCCGAAAAGAAGGTCAAGAAGGTGTTTTTAGCGGAGCATTACACCGGGGTGTAATCGTTTTACACCGTGATGTAATCGTTTTACACCAGCGTGTAACGGACGCTGTAAACCTACCTTATAAATGTACTCGCGCCAGAAAAGGGGTGGAAAGGCTTGCGTAATTCGGCGCTTCTTCGTAATTTTGCAGCCGTGAAATTGATAATCGACATAGGAAACACGTCGGCCAAGCTGGTGGCCTTCGACGGCGACGAGCCCGTGGAGGAGCAGAAAACGTCGGGCTGCACACTGGAGGCGCTGCCCGCGTTCATCCGGAAATATCCCTTCGAGCGAGGCATCGTCAGCACGGTGCGCGGTCTCTCGTCCGAGGCCCAGTCGCAGCTGGAGGCGCTCCCCTTCCCTATGCTGTATTTCTCGCCCGACACACCCGTGCCCATTAACAACCGCTACCGCACGCCGCAGACGCTGGGCTCAGACCGTCTGGCAGCCGTGGTGGGAGCCAGCACGCTGGTGCCGGGCAAGGACCTGCTCATCATCGACGCAGGCACCTGCATCACCTATGAGGTTATCGACGCCCGTGGCAATTACTGGGGCGGCAACATTGCACCGGGCATGAAGATGCGCCTGCGTGCCCTCCACGAATACACGGCCAAGCTGCCCATGGTCAGGCCCGATGGCCCCGTGCCCGGTATGGGCTACGACACCGAGACGGCCATCCGCTCGGGCGTGCTGCGCGGCATGAAATACGAAATCGAGGGCTACATCCACTCCATGCGGCGCAAGTTCCCCGAGTTGGTCATCTTCCTGACGGGCGGCGACAAGATTAAGTTCGACGCTCGCGTGAAGAACATCATCATGGCCGACGACTACATCGTGCCGCGCGGGCTGAACAGGATTCTTGACTTTAACAGACAACAGGCCTCGGAGCCTTGAAGAATGAAACGGACTCTCACCATACTGAACACCCTCTTGCTGCTCGCACTGAGCCTCCACGCACAGACGAACGGCAGCAACTCGTCCTACTCGCGATACGGGTTGGGCACACTGAACGACCAGTCGCAGAGCTTCAACCGCGGCATGGGCGGCACGGGAATCGGACTGCGCATAGGCAACCAGCTGAACATGGCCAACCCGGCTTCCTATTCGGCCATCGACTCGCTGTCGCTGCTCTTCGACGTGGGCATGAACGTGTCGCTGGGCCATCTGGCCAGCAAGACGACGAGCGTCAACGTGCGCAACTGCAGCCTCGACTTCGCTAACGCCGGATTCCGCCTGCGTCCCGGCATGGGACTCTCGCTGGGCTTCGTCCCCTACTCCACCATCGGATACAACTTCACCACGGAGCAGAACGTGGGCAAACAGTACACCACCACGCAGCCCATCACCACCACCAACGTGTATAAAGGCGACGGCGGACTGCACGAGGTCTACGTGGGCCTGGGATGGCGGGTGTTCAAGCAACTCTCGCTGGGCGCCAACGTGGGTTACCTGTGGGGCTCCTACAACCACGCTCTGCAGCAGACCTTCGCCGAGAACGGCACCACGGGCAGCGGATACAGCGGACTGAACTCGCAGCAGCAGGCCGACATACGCACCTACAAGCTCGACTTCGGTGCCCAATACCCGGTGCGCATCAGCCAGAAAGACTGGCTCACGCTGGGTGCCACAGCCGGCATCGGACACCAGATAAAGAGCCACGCCACGCTGACGCGCTATACCTCGGCCGGCGACAGCACCACGCTGCGCGCCAGCCATCCTTTCGACCTGCCCTACACCTTCGGCATCGGTGGCGCATGGATTCATGGGGGACGTCTGCTGGTGGCCGCCGATGCAACCCACGAGCGATGGGCCGAATGTCAGACGCCGGTGATGACCGTGGCGGGAGGCACACTGCGCTACGAGGCGCAGGAAGGCTCCTACGCCAACCGCACCAAGATTGCGGTCGGCGCTCAGTTCCAGCCCGACATCTTCGCCAAGAGCTACCTGAAACGCATGGTCTACCGCGCCGGCGCCAACTTCTCGACGCCCTATCTGAAGGTGAACGGGAAGGACGGCCCCTCGGAAGTGGCGCTGACGGCCGGTGTGGGACTGCCCATCACCAACAACTACAACAACCGCTCGATGCTCAATGTCAGCCTGCAATGGCAGCATCGCGGCGCCTCGGGCAGCGGGATGATCAAGGAGAATTTCTTCATGGTGAACATAGGCATGTCGTTCAACGAACGCTGGTTCATGAAGTATAAGATTCAGTAATGAACGACTGCCCGAAAACCATTCGACGCCTCTTCCCCGCCCTGGCCAGCATGATGCTCTTCCTGGCCATGCTCTCGTGCAACGGCGAGACGGAGCTGACAGCCGAGGCCGTCAACGACTCCGACTCGCTGCCGCAGATGCATGCCCGCGGCATCAACACCTTGATCTCCGACTCGGGCGTGATGCGCTACCGGCTGGTGGCCGAGGAATGGGACATCTTCGGGCGCCCCAACGAACCGGCCACCTGGAAATTCCTCAAGGGGTTGCTCATGGAACGCTTCGACGAGAATTTCCACGTCGACCTCTACGTGCAGGCCGACACCGCCTATCTCCACCGCCAGCGCACCTGGGAACTGCGCGGCCATGTGGTGGTGCGCAATACCAAGAACGACGTATTCCTGACCCAGGAACTCTTCTGGGACCTGACGGACCACGAGATGTGGAACCACCAATACATGCACATCATCACCCCCGAACGCGAGCTCGAAGGCACCGAGTTCCGCAGCAACGAACAGATGACGAAATACAGCGTGAGCAACTCGGCCGGCTCCTTCCCCGTGTCCGACACCGAAGACGAGCCGCAGGCCGAATCGGACGAGACGGGAGACTCCACCGAAACCTCCGTCAAAACCCCGAAGACTGCCGCGCCCCGAACGCCTGCCATACAATTCAATCCCCGGCTCGACAAGCCAACGCCGTCGTCCGAATAACGAGAACGTAACATGCCATCCACAAGCCTCATCATAGGAACCCTCGTCATACTGCTCTTCTCGGCCTTCTTCTCGGGAATGGAGATAGCCTTCGTGAGCAGCAGCAAACTGCGCTTCGCCATGGACCGCAGCGAGCAAGGCATGACCTCGCGCATCATCGACACCTTCTATCAGCACCCCAACAACTTCATCTCTACGCTGCTCGTGGGTAACAACATCTGCCTGGTCATCTATGGCATACTGATGGCCCGCATCATCAACCAGACCCTCCTGGAGCCGCTCCATGCCACCAACGAATGGGTGGCGCTCTTCGTCCAGACCGTCGTCTCCACCCTCATCGTGCTCGTCACGGGCGAATTCCTGCCCAAGACCATCTTCCGCATCAACCCCAACCGCATGATGAGCCTCTTTGCCCTGCCGGCCTATGCCATTTATATAATGTTGTGGCCCATCAGCAAGTTCACCAGTAGCCTGAGCAAGGGACTGCTGCGCGTCGTCGGGCTGCGCGTCGAGAGCGGAGAGACCGGGAAAGTATTCAGTAAGGTAGACCTGGACTATCTCATACAGAGCAACATAGAAAAGATTGAGGACGAGGAGAAGATTGAGGACGAAGTGAAGATATTCCAGAACGCACTCGACTTCAGCAACGTGAAGGTGCGCGACTGCATCGTGCCCCGCACCGAAATCGACGCCGTAGATCGCGAGACCGACCTGCAGGTGCTCAAAAGCCACTTCATCGAGAGCGGCCACAGCAAGGTCATCGTCTACGAGGGCGACATCGACAAGATCATCGGCTACATCCACTCCTCCGAGATGTTCCGACTGGCCCCCGACGCCGACTGGACCGCCTCCATCCGCGAGGCACCCATCGTGCCCGAGACGATGAACGCCCAGAAACTGCTCTCCACCCTCATCTCGCAGAAACGCTCGCTGGCCGTCGTCGTAGACGAGTTCGGCGGCACCAGCGGCATCGTCACGCTCGAAGACCTGGTCGAGGAAATCTTCGGCGAGATCGAGGACGAGCACGACAACGTCTCCTACGTGGCCAAGAACGTAGGCCCCGGCGAATACATCCTCTCGGCACGGCTTGAGATAGAGAAGGCCAACGAAATCCTGGGCCTCGACCTCCCCGAGAGCGACGAATACCTGACCGTCGGCGGACTCATCCTGCACGAGTATCAGAACTTCCCGAAGCTGAACGAGGTGGTGCGCTTCGGCCACTGGGAATTCAAAGTCATCCAAAACACAACCACCAAAATCGAGCTCGTCAGACTCAAAGTCCTCGAATAAATACACTTTTCCGAAAAAAGTTTGACCTTATTTAAGAAATATTTCGTAACTTTGTGCGCTTTTAAGACAAAACAATAACATAAAACAAATAAAACAATGGCAGTATTACAAAAAATCCGCAACAAGGGAAAGTTCCTCATCGGAGTGGTGGGTCTGGCCCTCTTTGCGTTCATCGCCGAAGAGTTCGTGCGCGCCTTCTCATACCGCGAGGGTGAGAGCCGCCGGCGCATCGGCAAGGTGTACGGCGAGAATGTCAACTATCAGGACTACAATGCGATGGTCGACGAGTACACCGACGTGATTAAGTTCACCAACGGGCTGAGCACGCTCAGCGACGAACAGGTCTCGATGATTCGCGACCAGGTATGGCAGACGATGGTGAACCAGAAGATTATGGAGCACGAGTGCGGCAAGCTCGGCATCACCGTGACCGATGCCGAACTCCAGGACATCATCAACAAGGGCACCGAGCCCATGCTGGCCCAGACCCCCTTCCGCACCCAGCAGGGCACCTTCGACTCCAACGCCCTCAAGCAGTTCCTCTCGCAGTATGACGAGATTATGAACTCGCCCGAGGTGAACACCGAGGTCAAGGACCAGTACAAGCAGATGTACAACTACTGGAACTTCGTCGAGAAGACCGTGCGCCAGCAGACACTGGCCAAGAAGTACCAGTCGCTGCTCACCGGCTCCATGCTCAGCAACCCCGTCTCGGCACAGAAATACTTCGACGGACGCACCAACGAGAGCCGCATCGCCATGACCGTGCTCCCCTACAACAGCGCAAAGGCCGAGGTCACCGATGCCGACATCAAGGCCAAGTATGCCGAGATGAAGGAACAGTTTGACAACCTCGAGGAGACGCGCGACATCCAGTACATCAACATCGAGGTGGAAGCCAGCGAAGCCGACAAGCAGGCCCTCTTCGAGGAGATGGAAGGCTACGCCCGCCAGCTCGAAGAAGGAGCCGAGCCCGCCAAGGTGGTGCGCGAGGCTTCGAGCCAGGTGGCCTACAGCGCACTCCCCGTGCGTTGCGCAGCCCTGCCCTCCGACATCGACAAGGAAGTCGACCAGATGGAGGTGGGACAGCAGAAAGGCCCCTATCTGAACGAACGCGACAACACGCTCAACATCATCCGCATCTACAGCAAGGTGCTGCTCCCCGACTCCATCGAGGTGCGCCAGCTGGCAGCCCCCGGCTCAGACATGGCCGACGCCGAGAAGCGTGCCGACAGCATCATGACAGCCCTCCAGGCCGGAGAGGACTTCGACTCCATCGCCAAGAAGTTCGACCAGCCCGCCGCCCGCACCTGGATCACCAGCTCGATGTATGAGCGCCAGCTCGTCGACGAGAACAACCGCCGCTTCATCGAGACCATCACCAATGCCCCCGTCAACCAATACCAGAAGATTGTGCTCGACGGACAGGGCGTCATCATCGCACAGGTCACAGACCGTCGCAACATGGTGGAGAAGTATAACCTGGCCGTCATCAAGCGCACCCAGGACTTCGGCAAGGAGACCTACGCCAAGGCCTACAACGACTTCAGCAGCTTCCTGGCCGGCAACAACAATGCCGACAGCATCGTAGCCCACGCCCAGAAGGCCGGATACACCGTGCAGAGCCGCCAGCAGATGAGCAGCACCGAGCACAACGTGGCCGGTGTGCGCGGCACACGCGACGCCCTGCGCTGGATCTTCAACAAGAAGACCAAGGTGGGCGACGTTTCGCCCCTCTACGAGTGTGGCGACAACGACCACCTGCTCGTGGTCATGCTCAACGGCATTCACAAGAAGGGCTATCGCACGCTCGACGACCCCGAAGTGAAGGACCAGGTTTCGGCCGAGGCACTGAAGGACAAGCAGGCTGCCATGCTCGCCGAGAAGATGCAGGCCGCCCAGTCGCTGGCCGACGTGGCTAAGATGGAGGGCGCCATCTCCGACACCATCAGCCACATCACCTTCAACAGCAACGCCTTCATCAGCAAGGTGGGCAGCAGCGAACCCGCACTGAGCGGAGCCGTGAGCCGCGCCGCCAAGGGCGACTTCGTGAAGGGCATCAAGGGCAATGCCGGTGTCTATGCCTTCCAGGTCATCGAGCAGAACAAACTCGCCGGCGAGTTCGATGCCAAGAAAGACGGCGAGTTGGCTTCGGCAGCCAGCAAGCGTGCTGTCGGCAGCTACGTAGGCGAGCTCTTCGAGAAAGCCAATGTCGAAGACCACCGCTACATCTTCTACTAAAGAATATAAATGTTTCATAGTTGTGGGAAAGGCCGCAGGGAGAAATCCTTGTGGCCTTTCTTTTTTTGTGCCATAGAGAGAGGGCTGTCGGCATGATGCTTACCCTATAGGGGCTGGGAGTTGTAGCTTATGTGCTCCCCTCCCTTTTGAGGGGAGGGGCAGGGGTGGGGTAAGCATCACGCCATGACAATAAGTTTGTTATAAGTGAAAGTCGCCCTGTCAGGGCAAAAGACACTGATGGCCAATGCTTTTGTCCTTACAGGACGTAGCGTCCACGGCTGTTTTTCCCAGGGCGATGCCCTGGGCTTAGAGCTGACTGGCCTTTCAGGCCGTCTTTACAAGTCACTCGGATTGTATGACAGTGCCAATAAATTGAATTACTGCAAATAATGAATGCTTAGCCGATTTTTCCTCGGACGCCAATAAAATTTGTTTCATTCGTCAGATTCGTTGTCCCGTCCTCACACCTCACTTCGCCCCTTTCCTTCGGTTGCATTCGCGGCAGAGCATCTGGCAGTTTTCCTCCACCGTGCGTCCGCCGTCGCGCCAGGGCGTGATGTGGTCGGCCTCCATCTCCTCGGGCTCGAAGTGGCGGCCGCAGAGGGGGCAGATGCCCAGCTGGCGCTCGTAGGCGGCCAGGCGGATGTCTTCGGGGAACTGGCGCAGGCCCAGGTGGTGCTCGTCGCGGGTGAGCACGTAGGGGCAGATGCCGCTCTTCTTCTGCACCTCGGAATCGATGACGAGGCGCGATATTTCGCGGTCGAGGGCTGCCTTGTCCAGGATGTGGGTGTGGAACTGGTCGTAGAGCGAGCCCCAGTCCACTCCCTTCATGATGGTGCGGCGCTTGCCCACGTCGAAGGTGGCCGTCACCCATGTGACGATGGCCGCGAAGTGCTGCCAGAGCTGTGTGGCGTTGGGGTCGTGCTGGTGCTGCGCCATGTATCCCTCGATGGTCTGGCGCTGTCCAGGGCGGCTCTGGCTGTTGGCAATCCACTGGAGGGCTGTCTCGAGAAAGTCCTGGCGGATGGGGGTTCCGCTGACGAGATATCGGCCCATGTTGTAGGCGGCACAGCCCGTCTTGGAGAAGTAGCGCTTGGCGTCGGAGAGGAAGGGTCCGGCATAGACGGCGTTGCGCAGCTCCTGGTCCGTCAGCCGCTCCCCGGCGATGTTGATGGTCTCGAACCAGGCGAGCTTCTCGCGGTCGGAGCCGGAGCAGACGTAGACGAAGAGGCGGTAGTCGAGAATCTGGTCCTGCTCCTCGCGCGTCAGGTTGTGGAAATACTGGAAGTCGTAGGCAAAGTCGCCGTTCACGTATTGGCAGAGCGAGATGGTGCGCTGCTGCCCGTCCATCACCTCGTAGGGCACCTCGGCATCGTCGTCGCGCCGCGCCCAGTACATCACGTTCAGGGGGAAGTTGGCTTTCACCGTGGTGATGACGGCGTT
>CAMJRQ010000019.1 GCA_946408305.1 uncultured Prevotellaceae bacterium | reverse complement strand
TGGCTCTCGGGCGACCACATCATCGAGCAGCACGTCCACAACATCGACGTCTTCCTGTGGATGACAGGCATGAAGCCCGTCAAGGCCACCGGTTTCGGCAGCCGCCAGCGCCGCATCACGGGCGACCAGTATGACAACTTCAGCATCGACTTCGAGTTCGAGAACGGCATCCACATGCACAGCATGTGCCGCCAGATCGACGGTTGCAGCACCAACGTGAGCGAATTCATCCAGGGCACCAAGGGCTCATGGAACAGCGCCACCGACGAGATTAAGGACCTCCAGGGCAACGTCATCTGGAAGTGGGACAAGGAAGCCTCCGAGGCACAGTTCAAGCAGCAGAACCCCTACGTGCTTGAGCACGTCGACTGGGTGAACCACATCCGCAAGGGCGAGGCCCACGACGAGGCCGAGGAGACCGCCATCTCGACGCTGGCCGGCGTGATGGGCCGCGAGGCTGCCTACACCGGACAGACCGTGACATGGGACGAGGTGAGCGCCTCGGAGCAGGACTACCTGGCCATGATTCCCGAGATGAAGATGGGCCCCCTGCCCATGGACAAGTTCACCGTGGCCGTGCCCGGAAGCGCTCCGGAATGAGAACAGGATTAGAGATTAGAGATTAACGAAGAAACGAGAATCGCTATGCAACGCAGACAATTCATGCAAACATCGTTGGCCGGAATGGCCGGAGTGGCAGCCATGGGCCCGCTGAGTCTCACCGCCTGTGCAGCTGACAAGAAGAAAGTCGTCGTCCCCGACCTGAACATCTCCTTCCAGGAAGGCATCGCCCCGGGCGAGAGCCTCGCCGAGAAGCTCGACTTCATGGAGAACCTGGGCGTCGTGGGCTTCGAGCCCGGCGGACGCGGGCTTGCAGGCCGTGTCGCTGAGATTCAGGACGCACTGAAGAACCGCAACATCCGCGTGGCAGCCATCTGCGCCGGCTTTGACGGATTCATCCTGGCCGAAGACGCCGCCGTGAAGGAACAGTTCGACACGACGATGCGCGAAATCGTGGCCGCAGCCGGCGAACTGGGCTCCACGGGCGTCATCATGGTGCCCGCCTTCAACTGGCAGGAGCCCTGCCGCCCCCACACGATGGACACCCGCAACTATCTCTGCGAGCAGCTCCACGAGCTGGGCGAGTATGCCCTGAAGTGCGGCACCACCGTCATCCTGGAGCCGCTGAACCGCCGCGAGTGCTTCTACATGCGACTGGTGGCCGACGCCGCAGCCATCGCACGCGACTCGCAGAGCGAGGGCGTGAAGTGCATGGGCGACTTCTGGCACATGCAGGAGGAGACCTCCGACTACGGAGCCTTCTGGTCGGCCGGAACGAAGTACCTGCAGCACGTTCACATCGCCAGCCGCGGCAACCGCATCATGCCCGGCGAGGACGGCGAGAAGGACGACTATCGCGACGGATTCCGTGCCCTCAAGGAGATGGGCTACGACAAGTTCGTCACCTTCGAGTGTGGCTGCCGCGGCGACCGCGCCGAGACCGTCACGAATGCCGTCAACCTGCTCCGCACCCAGTGGCAGGAGGCATAAAGAAATGAAACACGAAAGGAAAAGCCCATGCTACATCTTCCCCATGCAAGCATGGGCTTTCCTTATAGAATTGCAAGCACTGAAAGCATGACGAACCGACTCCTGTCCGCGCTTCTCGCCGCCCTCGCAGGCCTCCTGCTGAGCCATCCCGCCATGGCCCAGCCCCAGTTTGAGGAGATGAAGGCGGCGATGGACAGCAATTCGTTGCCGCTGGTCAACCTGACCGTCAATGTCAAGCAGGTCAACACCAGCACCTTCGTGGACGGACAAATCGAGATTGCCGACTACGAACGCCGCACCGACCCCAACTTCGTCTCCACCCAGTTCCGCTGCCAGCTGCGCTATCGCGGCGGCAGCTCGACGGGAAAGAACAAGAAGAACTTTGCCGTGAAGCTGGTGGACGAGGCGGGCGACAAGCTCAATGCCAGCCTCTTCGGCATACGCCCCGAGAACAGCTGGATTCTCGACGCCATGGCCATCGACCGGCTCCGCATGCGCAACCGCATCTGCTTCGACATCTGGAACGAGATAAGCCGCACGCCCTACCCCACCGACTACGACGGGCGCAACGGCACGGAGGGCCTCTTCGTCGAGGTCTTCCTCAACGGCACGTACCACGGCCTCTATTGCCTGACGGACAAGGTGGACCGCAAGCTGCTGGGGCTGAAGAAGGTGAAGGTGGACGAGGCGGGGACTGTGACCCACCGAGGACTGCTCTACAAGGGCATCAGCTGGGACAGCGGATACGACCTGCTCTCCTACAAGAGCGGCGTCAGCACGAGCTCCACCACCTGGAACGCCTGGGAACTGCAATACCCCGAGGACTACCCCTCGGCCCAGGCCTGGCAACCGCTCAAGAACCTCATCAAGTTCTGCTCCTCGAACACCACCGACCCGGTCTTCGTGCACACCTATACCGAGTATTTCTACCCCGAGAACCTCGTCGACTACTTCGTCTTCACCATGGCCTTCAACGTGGGCGACAATGCCTGGAAGAACACCTTCTTCTCCACCACCGACATCACCCAGGGCCACCGCTACCTCATCACACCCTGGGACATGGACATGTCGCTCGGCGGAGTCTGGAACGGCAGCTATGCCCCCGACTTGGTCGACCTCGACAAATACAACGATCGCGCCCCCTACAACCGGCTCTACGTCAAGAGCTTCGACTACTTCCGCCGCAACGTCAACGCCCGTTGGGCCGAGCTGGCAGCCACCTCGCTCTCCGTGGAACACGTGAACGAGCTCATCGACACGTATGCCAGCCAGTTCATCAACTCGGGAGCCTGGGAGCGCGAATACAAGAAATGGACGAAGGACCCCGTAGACCTGAGGGAAGACCTCACGGCCGAGGCGGATTACGTCAAGGACTGGTACGAGAAGAACTACAAATTCCTGGTGCGCAAGTGGGGCCGCCCCACCGGCATCACGCTCACGCAGGAAGAGACGCCCGCCCCCGAAGGCATCTTCACGATTGACGGCCGCCAGTTGGGCGTCCGCTCTCCGAACCAGCTCCCGCCGGGCCTCTACATCGTGAACGGGCGCAAGATGATGGTGCGGTGAACCTCGGAAGAGGGCCCGGAATGTAAGCATATCGTCACGCGGAGAGGCAAGCGCTCCGAAAAACCATCCCCCTAAAATGAGCCGAAAAACGCTCTTTTTAGGGGTTTTTTGTGCCCCTCAGGAAGGCTATGGATTCACAACCAACTGAATATCAACTGTTCCAAATTTTACGTTTTTCCGAACCGAGCAAGCCCTCGGACCATTTCGGGCGATTCTCGCGAGCTTACGGCACGTTGTTTCCGGATTTATCACGTGTGATACATGCCAACGCAACGTGTTGCGTGGCGCAAAACTCCACGTTGTTTTGAGTCCGGCGACAAGAAACGCAAATCTGGAACGCTCGTTTTGTCCGGAATTAGTCACTATTGCGACTGCCTTCAGCGTCCTGAGGTTGCGATTCGATTTTCCCCGGACAGCAATAAAAACCAATAGTAATGGAGTGAGTCTTCCGGACACAATTTTCATTGATTTAAGAAACTTTAACAGTCAGAGGGGGTAAATTAGTTAACTTTTTTATAAATTTGCAGCGAGGAGAAAGCCTATGCGGTTCTTCTTCGCTTTGAAATTAATCAACAACACCTAAACTAATGACATTATGAAAATTTTCAGAAAGAGCATGCTCCTCCTGCTTCTCTCGTTGCTGCCACTTGGTGCGCACGCCTTCTGGGACTGGGAGTGGACCGATACCTGGGGCGAAGCCCACGCCTGGTGCGAAGAGTGCGGCGGCGACTACGTCATCTATGCCGAAAGCACCTCCGAGGCCGAGACTGCTGCCGAAGACCTCTTCTGCCCGGACTGCGGCAGCTGCTCGGAAGACGTCAATGCCGACTGCTACCGCGCGCACCACTGCCAGTACTGCGGCGGATGCATCGAAAACGGTGAGTATCACGACGGCATCTACAACCTCGTCGACGAGTACGTCTGCTACGACTGCGCCGACGAGCTCGCCGATGCCGGTCAGATTCCCGCCTGCGCCTATTGCCACGAGCTGTTCGGGGAGGGCGCCGTAGCGTGCGACTGCGAATACTCGATGGCGGAGCAGCACTGCACGGACTGCAGCGAACTGCAGTGCGAAAAGTGCGGCATGTGCATGGTCATCGGCGGTGAAGAGTCGGATGCCGCAGGGGGCGATGCCTGCGTGGAACACGCCATCTGCGCGGCCTGCATGGAGAATGCGGCAGCCGAAGACCTCGTCCACTGCCGCGAGTGCTTCAAGTGCGACGAGGACATCTGCTCGGAGTGCGGACTCTGCGAGAGCTGTGCTTCCTACGAGGAGCACTGCCCGGAATGTGGCTACTGCTTCGGCGACGAGGTGCAGTGGTGTGCCGACGGCGGCGAGCACTGCATCCACTGCTGCGACGAAAACGACTGGAAGTGCCAGGAATGCGGCCGGTGCACCGAAGGCGTAGGCGTCGAAATCTGCTCCGACTGCGAGCTCTGCGAGGAATGTTGTCGCAGCCACAGCGAGTCGGAAGGCTGCGAGCACGGCTACTGCATCGCCTCGGCCGAGTATGAAGACCACCTCTGCCCCGAGTGCGGCGCATGTCCGCAGGACGAGGAATGTGAATACTGCGGCCTCTGCCTGAACTGCCAGACCGACTATCACTGCGAGCACGAACTCTGCCCCGACGGCTCCGACTGGGACGACCACGTCTGCCCCGACTGCGGCGAATGCTTCGACGAGGGCGAGCTCTGCGAATACTGCGGCCTATGCGAGGACTGCCGCGAGCACTGCGAGCACGATGTCTGCCCCGCGAACGACGACGCCGACGGGCACTTCATCTGCGACCAGTGCGGCGACTGCTACGAAGCCGTGGACCGCTGCGACATCTGCGAGCTCTGCCTCGACTGCTGCGCCGACAATACCTCGTCGATGGGCTGCGACCACGACCTCTGCATCGAGAGCGACGACTTTGCCGAGCACTGGTGCTACGAGGACGACCAGTGCCTCGAGCTCTGCCAGCACGATGCCAACTGCGCCCATGCGAACGTCGGCACCGCGTGGCGCATCGACGGCAACGCCCACTGGCTCGTCTGCGAGGACTGCGGCATTGCCCTGAACAAGGCCATCCACTCGGAAGGCGAGCCCACCACTCTGACCGCGCCCAACGCCGCCACCCACACCAACGGCACGGCCCAGGTGAACTGCGCCGTCTGCAACTACAAGATGGGCATCGTCGCCATCCCCTACGTCGAGGCACCCGCCGACGGCAGCCCCTACATCATCACGCAGCCCACCGGCTACACGGGCAAGACCAACACCAGCCGATACATCGAAGGCGGTGAGCGCTATGCCACATTCAAGGTGAAAGCCGGCGGCGAAGGCCTGACATACCAATGGTACGAGCAGTACGGCTCAAATGCGCCCAATAAGCTTTTCGACTTCCAGACAACAGAGGGGGCAGAGACACCGACTCTGAAAGTGTATGTCTATCACGACGACTGCGAGAAGCTGAACTATCACAAATATTATTGTGTCGTGAGCAACGCTAAGGGCAGTGTCACCACCAATACCGTCTATGCCAATGCTCAGCATGTATTCGGTCACTACGTGGAAAAGGACAGCCTGACGCACGAGAACCGTTGTCTCGGCTGTGACTATGCCGTGAAGAGCACGTCCAAGCACCGCTTCGCGGAGTGGACGCTCGTCCGCCCGGCCACCTCGACCGACACCGGCCTGCGCGAGCAGCAGTGCATGGACTGCTCGTACAAGAACACCGAGGTCATCCCGAAGGTGGAGCCCAACCACGTCCACTCGTTCGACATCGCGAAGTACAGCGTCACGCAGCACTGGTTCGTCTGCGCCTGCGGCATCGCCGGCCCCGACGAGCGTGCCGACCACGTCTTCGACCAGACTGAGGTCGTCACCCCGGCCACCGAGACGAAGGTGGGCGAGAACAAGCTCATCTGCTCCGCCTGCGGCTACTTCAAGACCGTGAAGACCGACAAGCTGCCGCACGTGCACGACTGGTACGCATGGGACGAAATAAAGGAATTGGGAGCCAATGGCTGGTATATAAAAGACGCGAAGAAGGGCGGATGGGGTCCTGCGTCGCACACAGTCAGTTGTAAGGTCTGCGGCGAGAGGAAGACCGAGGACCATGTATGGCCGATGTGGGAATGCACGAGGGCTGCCAAGATTCAGGGCACCGATACCATCGCCGGAAAGATTGTGCGCTATTGCGATGAGTGCGGCTACAAGCAAACCAAGCTCTTCCCCTACGGCACCTGGCCTATCATGATAGAAGGCGGCACAGCCAGCAAGGACTACGCTGCAGCAGGCACACAAATCATCATCAAGTTCGACCCGAAAGCAGCCAAGGCGATGGACACGTATCACAACGGCAAGCCTGTCAAGTTCAAACAATGGTATGACTGTACAGGTTGGTGGGGCGATACAAACGTACCCTGGGGCAATGACGACATCGATTTGCCTCGCATAGCATTCCAGCGCCCAACAAGTAGCACAACGCAATTCAAAATGCCCGACGGCCCTGCCATCATCTATGCCGACACCGAGGAGTGCGACCACACGGGCAACACGAAGCAGACCGCTCGCGTGGAGCCCACCTGCACCAGCAGCGGCCACGAGCCGCACACGCTCTGCGCTGACTGCGAGACCGTGCTGGTGGAAGGCACTCGCATCCCCGCCCTGGGCCACGACCTGCCCAGCACGCCTATCGCAGGAACCGAAGTCGTGGAGTACTGCACGATATATCACGGGAGCGCATTAGGTGGAAGCCCCAACGAAGCCAAATATGGTTACGCGGGTGAATTCCTCTGCAACCGTTGCGGCGAGACGGTCAAGAGCGGGAAGACACCTCTCCGCCATGGCGTGCACGACAAGAACAAGATATATACGTATATCCCCGGGTATGTATGGACTGATTACCAGAAATGGGTACCCGCTACGAATCCCGCCACCTGCACTCGAGCCGGCTACGACGACGACCTCTATTGCAAGTTTTGCAACAAGCTTGTCCAGAAGGGCGAGCGCGAAGAAGCCTTTGGGCACGACTGGGGCGACTGGGAAGTGGTGCGCGAGGCTACCACCACGGTGAAGGGCATGGAGCAGCGCATCTGCAGCAACGACGAGAACCATGTGGAGACCCGCCTCACCGACTATAGCGGTCCCGACTACAGGCTGAAGCCCGACAAGACCAGGCTCTACTTCGAGTGGACCTATGGTGACCCCGTCCCGTCGCAGACCGTCACCTTCAAGTCGGTAGGCAGAAACGAAATCCAGGCCCTTACCTATGCCATGGAGGAAAACTGTCTGGCGGACGCGAGCTTCGACGGCTTGATGCTCACCGTCACGCCGAAGGATATCGTGGAAGACTATGAAAGTCACCTGACGTTTGACCTCAGAGCGACCGACGCAAATGGTGAGACCATCTACCTCCCCGCACCCGAAATGACGCTGACCTGCAAAGTCAAGAAGACGCCCGCGAAGTACACGCTGACTGTGATTGACGGCGTAGCCACGACCGGCACCATTGTCAGAAACACCTACGTGCCCGACGCGAACACGAGCAGCAAGCTGCAAGTGCGCGGCGGCGTGCCCATCCGGCTGGAGCCCGACGACCAGTGGCGGAAGGACTTCCTCCACTGGGAGGTGGTCGAAGATGCCAGCAACCTGTTGCGCGACCAATACGACATTGAGGAAACTGGCGGAATGGGCCCGTCGTCCAGCCCGACATACGGGAACCGCTTGACATACATGTCGGCCAACAACGTCACCATCCGTGCCGTCTACAAGAAGAACACGCCCGAGATGTCGTTCAGCCAGACGGCGGTGACGGTCTCCTCGAACACTCCGTTCGTGGAGCCCACGCTGCGCAAGAGCCCCGGCAGCCTGAAGGTCACCTACAGCAGCTCCGACGAGTCGGTGGCCAAGGTTGATGCCAAGACAGGCGCTTTGACGTTCCGCGAGTTCGGCACCACGACGATCACAGCCACGTCGGCCGAGAACACCCACTACACCTCGGCCACGGCCAGCTACACGCTGACGCTGCCCATCACGCTCAACTGGGTGGAGGTGAACGGCGTCTACTTCGCGCTCAACTCCAGCACCAAAACCGCCCAAGTCCTTCCCCGCCCCGTCGGCAAGTATGCAGGCACAATCATGATTCCCGCCTCCGTCAGCTATGGCCGCACCAAGTACAACGTGACGGCCTTCATGACGCAGGCCTGCGCCGACTGCACCAGTCTGCGGAAGGTCATCCTGCGCAGCGCCGCGGTCTCTTGCCCGCAGAATGTCTTCACTGGCTGCCCCGCCGACATGCGCCTCTATGTGCCCGTCGGCACGAAGGCTCAGGTGGAGGGCCAGGCCTATAGCCAGGCCTTCGAGCGAGTCATCGAGATGGGCGACGCCAACGTCGACGGCTTCGTTTCCATCACCGATGTGGGCGTGATGATAGACCACATTCTGGGCTCCAGTCCCTCCGGCTTCGACGAGACGGCCGGCGATGTCAACTTCGACGGTAGCGTCAGCATCACCGACGTAGGCATCGTCATCGACACGATTCTGAGCCAGTAAGATCTCCTCCGGCCCTCCCGAGGGTAGGAGAGACAGTGCGACGCAGCCATCCCCGAAAATCGGGCGGGTGGCTGCGTCGCTCGTTTATTCTGGGGGGGAAAAAAGGGCGCTCGTTACCTGCGAAGTGCTGGTTTTCTCAGAAGAAGCTTAGATGCACGTCGCGGCCAAAGGGCGTCATGGCCAGCTCCGTCATCTTGAAGTGCTGCTTGCCCCAGGGGATGCCGATGATTGTCACGCACAGCACCAGGCCGAAGAGCACGTGCATCAGCCCGGCCCACAATCCGCCGAAGACGAACCACAGAATGTTCAGCGGGATGCGCAGGCAGCCCGGCGGGAAGTCGCCCTTCGTCACCGTCGCGCCGAACGGCCAGAGGCACAGCAGCCCAATCTTCAGCAGCTGCAGCGCCCAGGGAATGCCCACAATGGTGAGCGCCAACACCAGCGCACCGCCGAAATAACCCAAGGCAGCCTCCAGACCGCCGAAGACAAGCCACAACAAGTTACCCAATATCTTCATAACAACACGGTTCTTTGCTGCAAATGTACGAACTTTCGCCGGAAAACAACCCCCTCGGAGCACATTTTCAGCCACGAACGCGAAAAATTAGCGGCGAAAATTTGGCCGTTTCCGAAAAAAGACATTTCTTTGCATACCGTAAACCGAGTAATAACCGCATAAAACCTATCGTTGCCTATCGAGAGAACATTACGCCAAACCAATTAAAAAAGGGTAATGAACAATTTGGATGCAATGACCGACTATGAGTTGGTCAGCTTGTACGAAAACGGCAACGACAGTGCTTTCGACGCAATTCTCCGCAGACACCAGGACTACGTATATTCCTACGTACTCTTCCTCGTGCACCAGCGCGACATCGCCGACGACATCTTCCAGGAGACCTTCATGCGGGCCATCATGGCCATCCGCAACCACAACTACAAGACCACGGGCAAGTTCAGCGCGTGGCTCATCCGCATAGCCCACAACCTGATTATCGACAACCTGCGCGACTCGCAGAGCAACCAGATGCTGGCCACCCAGGATTTCTCGCAAGACATCTTGAACAGCACGCGCTACAGCGAGACCTCGCACGAGGGGCAGCTGCTCCTGGAGCAGGACCGCGAAACGCTCCACCGCCTGCTCAGCTATCTGCCCGAACCGCAGGCCGATGTGGTCATCCTGCGATTTTTTGAAGACAAATCGTTCAAGGAGATTGCCGAGATGACGGGCGTGAGCATCAACACGGCGCTGGGCCGCATGCGCTACGCACTCATCAATCTGCGCCGCCTCATCGAAAAGCACAACATCAGCCTGGCCGTCTGAAAAAACTTTTCATTTTTTCTGTCCGGGAAACAATAAAACGGGAGCGAAGTTCGTTTACTAAGTAAAGAATTTCACTCCCGCCTATGGAACAGACATTACCCCCCCTCCCCTATCTGCAGCCCAACCCCGCCGTGCTGGCCCGCATCCGCCAGTTTGCACGCACCTATCAGCCCGCCTGCTCGGTGCTTCTCACGGCCACCACAACCACCCTCTGCACATGATAGCCCCTTCGCTGCTTGCAGCCGACTTTTCCTGTCTGGCAAAGGAATTTGAGTGGCTCAA
>CAMJRQ010000018.1 GCA_946408305.1 uncultured Prevotellaceae bacterium | reverse complement strand
CGGGCTACGTCGAAGTCGGTGTACCAGTTCTCCTGCTGGTTCTCCAGATAGTAGCTGCTCATGGAGGAGATGATGTTCTGGCCCGGCGCCATCACGTCGGGCTTCGTCAGCCCCATCAGCGTGGGGCCCGTGCTGCTGGCGCGTGAGCGGGCACCTCCCGAACCGTAGTCCAGCGTCTTCGTGACGTGGTTGTAGTTGACGGTGCTGGTGCGCCAGCTCGTTCCGCCCACGCAGATGACGCCGGGAGCACTTCCGGGCGTATGTATGTTCATCTCGGAGGTGGCGTTCTGGTATTGGGGGAAGAGGGACGAGTTTACGAAGAGTCCGCCCGAGGCGAAGGCTTCCACACGGGCCTCGCGTCCTGTGAGCGAGAGCAGCACGTGGCAGATGAGGCTCTCCTCGATGCGTTTCAGATAGAGTTCGGTGGCCCATTCGTCGGCATTGTAGCACGAGGGGTAGGCCGCCATCGTCAGCTGATAGGCCGTCTGGCCGAAGCGGAGCGTGTCGGTGAGCAGGCTGTCGGGGCAGGCCAGAATCTCCTCGGTGCTCACTTCGCGTGTGCCGGCCACGTGGTTCGATGGGTCGAAGAATGTCAGGCGCAGCGTGGTCATCCGGTCTGAGCGCACGGTGAAGAAGGCGTCGCTCCCCTCGAACTGAATCAGGCTCTGATTCTCCTCCATGCCGACGGGCTTGTGCAGATAGGTCAGACTGACGCCCTGGTTGCCGGCCGAGGCGCAGATGATGTGTCCGGGGCCGTTGAGCGAGTCGAGCACTTCGTACATCAGCTGGTCGTCGCCGTAGAGGTCCTGATACGAGCCTTCGCTGAACGAGGCCACGCAGGGCTTGCCCACGCTCTGGGCGTAGTCGAAGATATACTGGAAGCCCAGCAGGTCGGTGGCCGAGGTGAACTTGTAGAGCTGGTCCTCGGGGATGAGGGGCAGGTCGCTGGTCACGGCGTTGGCCACCAGGCAGAGGTCGGCCCCGGGTGCCACTCCGGCGTAGGGCGAGTCGTATCCGCTGCCGGCTGCGCAGCCTGCCGTGTGGGTGCCGTGGAACTGCTCCAGCCCGTCGGCAGCGTGGGCCTTGCCGAGGATGCTCTCGCGGGTGGTGTATTCCTGGCCCACGTAGAGCACGCTGTCGCCCGTGAAGTCCAGCTGGTCCCAGAAGGTGCGTATGCGGTAGTCGGTGAGGTCGGAAGAGTAGAAGTTGGGGTGGGTGAGGTCGAACCCGATGTCCATGACGCCCACCACGACGCCTTGGCCCGTGTAGGCCGTCTCGGTCTCGAGGCGGGGCTGGTGGAGCACGTCGGCATGGGTGATGACGCGGGCCGTGTCCATGTCCACCGTGCAGGGCCGTCTGGCCTCGATGCGCTCCACTTCGGGGCGGAGCGAGAGAGCCTCGAGGCGGCTCATCGGAATGTCGGCCACGTAGATGTCGCCCCATCGGGCCAGCACCTGGCAGCCCTCGGCCGAGAGCGCCGAGGCATCGTGGCAGCGCACCAGAGCGCAGAGGTGGGTGTCGCGACGTCCTTTCATCCTGCGCTGAGGCGAGGCGGCCTGCTCGATGGCGGCGCGGCGCACGAGCGAAGACATCTTGTGGAGCGCGGGTCGCTGGGCCGTGGCGGGCAGCGCTGCCAGCAGCAGGGCCAGGGCCGTCATGCCGCGGAAGAGGTGGCGCCGAAGCCAGCTGCCCAGTGAGTTGGGCTGGCGGGTGACCACCGTGCCGTTGGGCGAGAAGACGGAGACGCTCTCCATCGGGTCGCCCCACTGGTCGGGATAGAGCAGCATGACGCTCGTCTGGCTGAAGTGTTCGTGGAGGATTTGCGGCAGCAGGTCGAGCTCGGCGGTGTGGCTGATGAAGCCCGGGCGGGCCGTCACCGCCACCAGCATCTGGTCCTCGCCCAGTTGTCCGTAGAGTTCCTGGAGGTCGGCCCAGCGCGGCATGGGGCGATAGGTGGCCCTCACGTGGGGGTGCATCTGCTCCATGTAGCCCTGGATGTACCACATGGTGGCGGGGTGGGCGCGGAATTCGATGCGGCAGTCGGTCTGTTCGCCGATGCGGCAGAGGTGTTCGAGCCACTTGTAGAAGCCCACCTCGTATTCGGCCTTCTCGGGCACGGCTACGACAATCTGTCGCAGTGTGCCGGGCGGCACGATGGCACGGATGGCCATCAGCTCGCGGTGGGAGCCGCCGAGCAGGTTGTCGATGGTATTACCCAACGCGGCGCGCGGCATGCCCGTCTCGCGGTCGGTCAGCGAGACGATGACTTCGCCCACGTCGTATTCGCGCACCGTGTGGAGTATGCCGCGGGCTATGTTCGTGCTCATGCGGCTCAGGGTGGCCATCCTGACGTTGGCTGCGGCCGCCACCATCTTGGCCTGCCGAAGCATCTCCTTGCCGCGCTGGTGCATGTCTTCACTCCCCTCGTCGTCGTAGGCCACCGAGAGACCCATGAGGCTGTCGGCGATGTAGGGGTTGCGGATGAGGATGGCCATCTGCGTCAAGACGTCGACGCTCTCCTCCTGTGCGTAGGTCACCAGGCACTTGCCGTGGTACGAGCCGCGGTTCTCCTCGAGCGACGTGTCGCTCAGCGCCACCTGTCGCGCGCCGCGGTCGGTGGCCAGCGAGCTGACGATGCACGAGAAGAGGATGAGCATCACCGTGCCGTTGAGCATCGACGAGTCGATGAGGTTCACCCGCGGGTCGGTGCCCACCATAACGATGGCCAGCGCGCCGGCGGCGTGGGCGCTCGTCAGTCCGAACATCAGCCGCGTGCCGCCGCTGCCCGTTGCCATCAGCCGGGCCATCAGCCAGGCCGCCACGGCCTTCGTCACGAGGCCCGTCAGCACGATGGAGAGCATGCAGAGGAGGTCCTCGCTGTGGAGCATGCAGCGCACGTCGATGATCATGCCCACGCCAATCAGGAAATAGGGGATGAAGAGCGCGTTGCCCACGAATTCCACGTGGTTCATCAGCGGACTTGTGTGGGGGATGAGACGGTTCAGCACCAGGCCGGCCAGGAAGGCGCCCAGCAGACCCTCGAGCCCCGCCAGCTCGGCCAGCGCGGCACTCATGAACACGAGGGTCAGGATGAAGATGTATTGCAAGACGGCATCGTCGTGGCGACGCAGGAACCAGCGTCCGAAGCGCGGATAGAGGAACACCATCACGGCGCCGTAGCCCGCGCACTTCAGGGCAAAGAGGAGCCACGTCATGGGCGTCGTCGAGGGGTCCAGACTGCCCACCATGAGCGCCAGCGTGAGCAGCGCGGCAAAGATGGCAAAGGCCGTGGCCACCACGCTCACCACCACCACGCGGTGCTTGCCCAGCCCGTAGCGGCCCACGATGGGGTAGCTCACCAGTGTGTGCGACGCGAGGATGCAGCTCAGCAGCACGCAGGCCGGCCAGTCGTAGCCCAGCACCGAGTGCCCTACGGCCATGCCGGCCGCAAAGGGGATGAAGAACGTGAGCAGTCCGTAGAGCAAGCCCTGGCGCCCGTGGCGCTGCACGCTGCCCATGTTCAGCTCCAGGCCCGCCAGGAACATGATGTAGTAGATGCCCACCTTGCCGAAGAGCTCGAACGAATCGTCGCGCTCCAGAATGTTGAACCCGTGGGGGCCTACGGCAATGCCGGCCAGGATGAGACCGATGATGTGGGGCACGCGCAGGCGGCGCAGCAGCAGCGGCGCAAACAATATGATGGCCAGCACGAGGAAGAAAATCCACGTGGGGTCGGTGACCAGCGCGGGTCGCGCTGCGGCCGTCAGTGCCAGGGCTGTCTGCATCTCCATTTACCTTATAAAATGCGCATTTCGTCCTGCAAAGGTACGATTAAGCGAGTGAAAAGCCAAATTTATTTGAGCTTTTCCGAGTGTGAGCACCTAAGACCGCAGGTCAAAGGTACTAAAGGTACTAATAGTAACAGCCAATTTTTCGAATTCCTTTTGGGTAAAACAGCAGTTCGAAAAGAGAATTCGTATAATTCGCTAAATTCGTTGTATTGTCCCTCGTTCATTTGATTTTATGTTTACATTTCCGTTGTCCTATTCTGACGAGAAATTCAACCCGAAGTGAAACTCTTGAGGTTTTTTGCCAACGCAACGTGGTGTTTTGACCAAAACAACACGGTGTTCCGTCCCTAAGAACACGTTCTTTCGCAGAAAATCCCGGTTTCATCGGGAAAAACCGATTTTTAGGAGCGCTGAAAATCAGTGGGTTGGTTTTTCGATGAAATCGGGATTTCCGGATTTCGTCACGTGGCTCACCGAATCTAATCGTTCTTCACACGAATTTTCGGTGGGTAAGTTTCGAGGCGAAACAGCGATTGGGTAAGAAATATTGAATAAATGGAGGCTTTGCAGGGGCTACTCCTTGGCATAGACACGCCCCTCGCAGATTTTCTCGGCGGCGTTGCGCCCCAGCCACACCTGGAACCACCCCTCCTCGAGGCGGAACTGCATCTGGGCGTCCCACAGGCAGAAGGCGCGGCGGGGCACTTTCAGCTCCACGCGCTTCGTCTCGCCGGGCTGGAGCGAGATGCGCTTGAAGGCGGCCAGCTGCTTCAGCGGGCGCACCACGGAGGCCAGTTCGTCGTGGATGTAGAGCTGCACCACCTCGTCGCCAGCCATCTGGCCGCTGTTGCGGACGTCGACGCTGACGCGCAGCGAGTCCTGCCCGTTGAACGTCTTGTCCATCGTGAAGTTGCTGTATTCAAACGTCGTGTAGCTCAGACCGTAGCCGAACGGGAAGAGCGGGCTGCCGTCGTTCTCGACGTAGCCGTAGCCGCGGCCGCTCGGTCGGATGGAATAATACATGGGGTTCTGCCCGATGCTGCGGGCCCAGGTCATGGGCAGGCGTCCGCCGGGGTTGCACTTTCCCGTCAGTACGTCGGCAATGGCCGTGCCGCCCTGCTCGCCCGGATACCAGGCCTCGAGCACGGACGCAGCGCCGTCCACCCATCCCGAGATGTCGATGACGGCTCCGTTGTGGAGCACCACGACCACCGGGCGGCCTGTGGCAATCAGGTCGCGCACCATCTGTTCCTGGTCGATGCGCACCTTCACCGTCTGCTGCTCAGCGATAATCTGCGCCCCCGTCTCGGCCCGCAGCTGTGCCACGCGGCTCGAGGGGAGGTTGAAGCTGCTGCGGTCGCTGCCCTCCTCCTCGGTGATGGAGGGGAAGAAGAGCAATACGTCGCACGTCTCGGCCAGCGGGTTCACGTCCTGCCCCGTCGTGTTCAGCACCACCTCGGCTCGGCCCTCGAAAGCCTTCTTCAGTCCGTCGTAGGGCGACACGGCACCCTCGCCGCGCCATCCTCCGCGCCCGCCGCTGTAGTCGCCCAGGTTCAGCTTGTCGGCAGCGGGGCCGAAGAGCCCGATGCGATGGATGCGGTCGGGCTGCAGGGGCAGTATGCCGTTGTTCTTCAAGAGGGTCATCGTCTTGCGGGCACATTCCTCGGCCAGGCGGCGATGGGAATCGCAGCGGACGGTGGCGAGGGCCGCCTCGGGGTCTACATACGGGGTGTCGAAGAGGCCCAGCTCGAACTTCACCCGGAGCACCCGACGGACGCTTTCGTCGAGCGTCTGCTCGCTGATTTTTCCCTGTCGCACCATCTCGGCCAGGTTCTTGCTGGTGTTGGCCAGCTGCAGGTCGAGGCCGCCCTCGAGGCAGAGAGCCAGTGCGTCGTCTTCGTTGGCGGCCATGGCATGTTGCGACGCCACGATCTCCACGGCGGCATAGTCCGAGACCACGTATCCGTCGAAGCCCCATTCCTTCTTCAGAATGTCGCGCAGCAGGCGGCTGTTGCAACTGGCCGGGATGCCGTCCACCGAGTTGTAGGCCGACATGACGGAGCGCGCCCCTCCCTCCTGGAAACAGGCGCGGAAGGGCTCCAGATATACCTCGCGCAGCTCGCGCCACGAGGTGATGGAGGCGTAGGAGTCGTGTCCTCCCTCGCCGTAGTTGTCCACGAAATGCTTGGGCGTGGCCACCACTCCGCCCTCCTCGAGCGCCTTCACGTAGGCCACCCCGAAGCGCGAATTGAGCAGCACGTCCTCGCCGTAGCTCTCCTGTCCGCGCCCCCAGCGCTGGTCGCGGGTGATGTTAATCACCGGGGCATAGACCTGGCGCACGCCGACGGCGCGCAGCTCGCGGGCCACCACGCGGCCCATCTCGTGGTAGAGGCTGTCGTCGAACGTGGCGGCCATGGCGATGCTTTGGGGAAAGCAGGTGGCGTTGCCCCACTGGGCGCCGTGGAGCGCCTCGCCGTGTTGCAGCACGGGAATGCCCCAGCGGCTGGCCTCGATGGAGCGGCGCGTGTCTTCGTTGATGTGCTCCGCCACCGACTTGGCGTCGTTGGGCACCCGTCCCTCCCACAGGAAGTGGCCTATGTTGCGCACGTGGCCCTTCGTGTAGTCGCGCTTCTTGAAGAACTCTTTGTAGAAGAGTAGCTGTGCGCTCAGCTGGTTGGCCTTTTCCTCGAGCGTCATGCGCTTCATGAGGTCGTCCACGCGCCGTTCCACGGGCAGGTCTTTCCGCTGGTAGTCATACTCGGTGGTCTGCTTCTTCTGCCTTGCCGACACGGTCAGGGTGGCAAGGGACAATAGGATGAGGAGAATTCTCGGGTGTCGCATAATGAAAAGATTTTTTCGACGTAAAGTTACATAACTTTTTCGGAACGCAAAAGATTCACGTTCCGAAAAACATATTTCGCCGCCGATATCTTCTCTATTCCACCCAAAATCACTAACTTTGCAGCGTGTAAGGTAAAAATCAAGACAAGAATAAGATGAAAGTAGCTATTGTGGGTGCCAGCGGCGCCGTAGGGCAGGAATTCCTGCGAGTGTTGGACGAGAGAGATTTTCCCATCGATGAACTGCTCCTCTTCGGGAGCCAGCGCAGCGCGGGACGAAAATACACCTTCCGCGGCAAGGAGGTGGAAGTGAAGCTCTTGCAGCACAACGACGACTTCCGCGGCGTGGACATCGCCTTCACCAGCGCCGGCGGCGGAACGAGCAAGGAGTTTGCCGAGACCATCACGAAGCATGGCACCGTGATGATTGACAACAGCTCGGCCTTCCGCATGGACGACGACGTACCCCTGGTGGTGCCCGAGTGCAACGCAGAGGACGCCCTCTGCCGCCCGCGCGGCATCATCGCCAACCCCAACTGCACGACGATTATGATGGTCGTGGTGTTGCAATGCCTGGAGCGCCTGAGCCACATACGCCGCATCCACGTGGCTTCGTATCAGGCTGCCAGCGGAGCCGGAGCGGCTGCCATGGCCGAGCTGGAGCAGCAGTACCGCGAGGTGCTCGACGGTCGCCCCGTCACCGTGGAGAAGTTCGCCTACCAGCTGGCCTACAACGTGATACCCCAGATTGACGTCTTCACCGACAACGGCTATACGAAGGAGGAGATGAAGATGTTCAACGAGACGCGCAAAATCATGCACACCGACGCCGCCTGCTCGGCCATGTGTGTTCGCGTGCCCAGCCTGCGCAGCCACAGCGAGGCCGTATGGGCCGAGACCGAGGAACCCGTCTCGCCCGAAGCCTTTGCCGAGGCCATCCGTCAGGGCCAGGGCGTGCAGCTCATGGACGACCCCGCCAACAAGGTCTATCCCATGCCCCTCTTCCTGGCCGGCAAGGACGATGTCTATGTGGGCCGCATCCGCAAGGACCTCGCCAACCCCAACGGCCTGACCTTCTGGCTCGTGGGCGACCAAATCAAGAAGGGCGCCGCGCTGAATGCCGTGCAGATAGCCGAATATCTGCTCCGCCACGACGACCGCCTCTCGCGCTGAGGAAACTCTAAACTCTAAACTATGCACTATAAATCCCTTGTCCTCCTGCTGGCCTGCCTCCCGGCATGGGCTCAGGAGTATCGTGTGTCGTCGCCCGACGAACACCTCTCCGTCACGTTGCGTCTCTCCGACGGTCGCCTCTCCTACGAAGCCTTCCGCGACGGTCGCCGGCTTGTCGAACCCTCACCCCTGGGGCTTGTCACGGCCGAGGCCGACCTGAGCCAGGGCCTCTCCTATGTCTCCGAGAGTATGGGCGAGGTGAACGAGCCCTACGTGCTCGCCTCGGGCAAGCAGCGCGAGTGTCGTGACCGCTGTCGCCAGTTGTTGCTCTCGCTCAAGGGCGAGCGCGACCTCTCGCTCTGGGTCTTCTTCCGCGTCTACGACGACGGCTTCGCCTTCCGCTACACCGTGGGGCGCAATCCGCAGACCGACTCGCTCACCGTCACGGACGACGCGAGCCGCATCCGTGTCAGTGACTACGAATACTGCCTGGGCTCCAAGTTCATCGGCGGCATCGTCAATCCCAACTACCCCTACGAATCCTACTACGCCCGCTACTCCTGGGAGCAGATGCTCCACGGCGAGGGCGACCGACGGCTCAATGCACCGGCCCTCGTGAGCAACGGCACGGACTATCTGCTCCTGAGCGAGGCCAACAACGACGGCGGCTTCTCCATGGCCCTGCTCCGCGCCGAGGATGCCGAGGGCGAGTTCTCGTTCCGCTACGCCGGCGAGCACAAGGACTATAAGGTGGACAAGCCGCAGCAGCTCCGCCTCCGTCTGCCGCTCCACACGCCCTGGCGCATGGCCATCACCGGCTCGCTGCCCACCGTCTTCGCGTCCGTCATGACCGAGAGTCTCTGCCCGCCCGCTCAGATGAAAAACACCAGTTGGATTCGTCCAGGCCGCGCCTCGTGGGACTGGGGCGGAAGCGACGGCGAGGGCTACAAGCCCCTCACCCGCGAGGAGGCCGACAGCCTCTACATCGAGCTGGGCGCACAGATGGGATGGGAATACACGCTCATCGACGGCGGATGGCACCGCGAAACCGTGCGGCAGACCATCGACCTGGCCCACCGCCGAGGGCTCAAGGCACTGCTTTGGCAGACGGCCGCGCTGCGCTACAACAAGACTTTCTCGAACGAACAGATGGAGCAGACGCTCGACGAATGGAAGTCGTGGGGCGTGGACGGCATCAAGATTGACTTCTGGGAGGACGACTCCCGCGAGACGATGCAGCGCATCGAGCACCTGCTGCGCGCTGCCGGCGAGCGGCAGCTGGTGGTCAACCTCCACGGCTCGCCGCGCCCCTCGGGCCTGCGCCGCACCTATCCCCACCTGCTCTCCTACGAGGCCGTGCTGGGTGGCGAACAGAACTTCTGGAACGGCCCGCGACAGCGCGCCATGTGGGCCGAGCACCACGTGAATCTCTGCCTGACGCGCAACGTCATCGGCCCCGCCGACTTCACGCCGGGCGACTTCGCCCTGCGCACGGGTACGCTCCTCTCCAACGTCTCGCAAGCCCAGCGCATGGCCCTGCTCACCGCCTTCGAGAACGGCCTGCTCCACGTCTGCGAGAGCCCCGACAACCTGCGCTACTTCCTTGGGCTCGACATCATGCGCCGCGTGCCCGTCGTTTGGGACGAGAGCCGCCTGCTCGAGGCCGAGGTGCAGCAGTACGTCACCATCGCCCGCCGCGCCGGGACCGACTGGTGGCTGAGCGGACTCACCGTCAAGGAGCGCACCGCCCGCCTGCGGCTCGACTTCCTGCCCCGGGGAAAAGCCTACACCGCTTATATATATAAGGATGGCACGTGCCGCACCGACATGCTCTTCGAGCGCCGCCGCGTCACGCACCGCACCACGCTCCGCCTGCCCGAGATGGACGGCGGCGGCTTCCTCGTGCAGCTCAGCCCCGACGCCAACCTGCCCGTGCCCGAGCCTGTGACGGTCTACGAGGCCGAGTCGCGCCACAACACGCTCTCGCCCGGCGTGGAGCGATATGCCGACGACCCGCTCTATGCCTCGGGTGGACAGAAGGTATGCCAGCTTGGCAAGGGTCGCGAGCTCACTTTCAACCGCATCCGCGTCCCCCAGGACGGAAACTACGCCCTGACCATCTACTATGCCACAGCCGAAGACCGCCAGGCCGAACTCCTGGTCGACGGCCGTTCGCTGGGCCAGCAGACGTTCTGCGGCAACCGCTCGTCCTATTGCACCTACGACGCCGTCGGCCTGGGCTGGCACAAGGTGGTCGTCAGCCTCACGGAAGGCGAACACAGCATCACCCTGCGCTCGGGCCGCGAGACGTGGGCCCCCGACGTGGACCGCATCATGCTGCAACGGGTGAACGGTGAATAATGCTAAGTGAACTTATCGAAATGTAGATATTTATTAACCCTAACCCATAACACAAAAATGAAAAGAATCATTGTACTGATGGTTGTTCTTGCCTTTGTGCTGCAGGGCCGCGTGGCTTTTGCGCAGCAAGACGGAGACACATTCACCTTACAAAGCTGGATGAACTG
>CAMJRQ010000017.1 GCA_946408305.1 uncultured Prevotellaceae bacterium | reverse complement strand
CACGAGAGTTCGTGATAGCTGCCCTTCCGCCCATTGTCCATGTTGGGGAAGCGGTTCAGATAGACACCCTTGCTCTCCTTGCTTTCATAGAGCTTCAGCAGACGGCGCTGGCCCAGGGTGACGTAGAGGTCGTAGACGCCGATGGAGAGGTTGTGGGGCTGCGTGGGCGTGTAGCCTATCTCGTTGAAATGGGCCACCAGTTTGTTGGCCGGCATCTTCATGGGCAGGATGTGATAAGTGGCCCACTGATAGAGCAGGTGCGAGGGGTTGTCGTAATGGTCGTCGGTGGTGAAGACGTCCTCGCGGGCATACTGGTGATTATCGAGAATCCACTTCGTGAGTTTGCCGAGCAAATCGGGGTCGGTGGGTTCCAGCCCTTGCTCGCGCCAGAAGTCGTCGGGCTCGGCAAAGATGGTGAAGCCATACTTGCGATGCTCGGGGGCGTAGCACGAGGAGCCGTCGAAGCCCAGGTCGCCCATGCCGTAGAGGTCGGGAATCTCACCTCGCTTGTACTTCTCCTCGTAGACCTCGTCGCGGATGGCATTGAGCGTGTCCTTCAGCCCGCAGGCCATGATGGCACGGGCGATGACGAGGAAGCCCTCCTTCTGGTGGTCGATGAGGTCCTGAAGATAGATTGAGGCCGTAATGTTGCGGGGCGCGATGACGTTCTCCATCTGGTGGATGACTCCGTTGAGCAGCAGGATGTCGCGGTTGCGCACGCTCAGCTTGTACTTGTTGAAGATTCGGATGGTGTCCGAGAGGTTGCCGTAATAGACCGTCATCTTGCGGTCGTTCATGTTGGGGATGGGAATCTCGCTGCCCTGTTTCGTGGGAAAATCGTATGTGTTTATTGCATTGTCGAAGTCTCCGCTGTCGATGATGCTGTTGTAGGCTATGACGGCGCGCACGGAGTCGAGCTTCGTGCTGTCGGTGAAGGCTTCCCACGAGGGTTCCTCGATGATGCCCTCGGCCACCAGCGTGTCCAGGTATTGCTCGATGGCCTCGTTCGTGGGGGCGAAGACGGTGTAGTGGCCGCGGGCCGAGAGCAGCTGGTAGAGCGTGGTCTCGCTGATGGGGCTCACCTGCACCCGGCTGAGGATGTCCAGATAGGAGCTGTACTGTTCCGAATACTTCTCGAGATAGGTGATTACGGTGTTGTCCTTAAATACGTAGCGAGCCGAGGTGTCCACCTTCTCGTGACATCCGGACAGCAGCAGAACCAAGGCCGGAAAGACGGCGCGCAGTGATTTCATCGCTTCCATAAATGTGCGTTGTTAGTTAGTTTCGATGCAAAAATACGAAAACTTTTTTTCTCTTCGCACCATATCTTTACTTTTTTTACACGAAAGAGGATGAAGCGAGCGATGACGCGGGTGGAAGAAACGGCGCGGATTATTCGGTCTGCTCCGGTGGCCAGTTGATGAGATAGACGCGCTCGGTGGCTCGCGTCAGAGCCGTGTAGAGCCAGCGGAAATAGTCGGGCGAGAGCATGTCCTCGGTGACGTAGCCCTGGTCAATGAAGACGCGCGCCCACTGCCCGCCCTGCGCCTTGTGGCAGGTGACGGCGTAGGAATATTTTATCTGGAGGGCGTTGTAGTAGACGTCCTCGCGCAGCTTCTTGGCCCGGTCGCGCTTGTTGGCCAGCTCGGGATAGTCGTCCCACACCTGCTGGAAGAGGCTCTCCTGCTGTTCGCGGCTGAGAGCGGGGGCTTCGCTCTGGAGGGTGTCGAGCAGCACGGTGACGTCCATCTCGCGCTGGTCATAGTCGGGGAAGCAGAGCGTGGCGTCGGCAAAGCGGAAACCGTAGAGCTCGCGCTGGCGTCGCACACGGCGCACCACGGCCACGTCGCCGTTGGCAATGAAGGGCATCGTGTCCTGCTGCTCGCTCTGGCCGGGCTCGCGGTTGCGTTCCGACCAGAAGTAGTTGTTCTTGGCCACCATCACATGGTCGCCGCCCGTGAGCTCCTCCTCGAGGTCGAGGATGCGGGCGCGTATGCCCTGATTGAAGATGTTGGCCCGCTTGTTGGAACGGGTGACGACGATGGTCTCGTCGCGGCCACACTGGTAGCAGGCATCCGCGAGTGCCTCGAGCAGCTCGCCGCCGGGGAGCGACTGTATGTCGGGGAAGCCCTGGAGTCGCATGCGAGGAAACTCGAAGACGTCGCCCTCGCGGATGAGCTGGCGCAGTCGGGTGGCGTTCCACAGGATGCCCGAGTCGGCCTCCTGGCGCACCACCTCGGTGAGCACCGTCTGGCGCACCTTCAGCTGATATCCGGCCAGCACGTCGGCCGAGAGGGCCGGGCTCTCCTCCTGCCCCACGGGCGGGAGCTGGGCCGCATCGCCCACCAGCATCAGCCGGCAGCCCTCGCAGGAATAGACGAACGTGACGAGGTCGTCGAGCAGGCGGCCCGTGCCGAACATCGAGCCGGAGAGGCCCTCGTTGGCAATCATCGAGGCCTCGTCGACGATGAAGAGCGTGTGCTTGTGGAGGTTCACGTTCTGCTGGAACGACTGCATCTCGGTGAGCGACTTCTGGCGATAGATGCGGCGGTGGATGGTATAGGCCGGGGTGCCGGCATAGAGCGAGAAGACCTTGGCCGCGCGGCCCGTCGGAGCCAGCAGCATGACGGGCTGCCGGAGCTGCTGGAGCGTGCGCACGAAAGCTCCCACGAGCGACGTCTTTCCCGTGCCGGCATAGCCCGTGAGGAGGAACACCTCGTCGTCGGCTCGCGAAAGCAGAAAACTGCACCACTCGCCGATGGCTTTCTGCTGTTCCGAGGTGGGCCGATGGCCAAAATTCTGCCCGATAAGGGCCCCTAAATCGTCAGTTAGCACAATTCTTTGCAAAAAGTTGGCGCGAAACGTCGGTTATTTGAATAATTTATTTTACTTTTGCGATGCGAAATTACAAAATAAATCACAAATAACAACATGAAAAAGGTAATTAATGGCGTTTTGGCCGTATGCGCACTGGGATTGCTCGTCATTTGCATCCGCAGCATCCGCGACACCCAGAACTTCGATGCCGAAGTAGCAGCCCGCGAGGCTGTAGTGAAGGCCCGACTGATTGAGATTCGCAACGCCGAGGAGGCCTACAAGCCCCAGCACGACGGAATGTATTGTGCCGACTGGAACGAGCTCATCGAGTTCGTCAAGACAGGCAAGCTGCCCCTGGTGAAGAAGCAGGGCGTGCTGAGCGACGAGCAGATGGACAAGGGCCTGACCGAGGCCAAGGCTGCCGCCATCGTCTACAGCGGCGATATGGCTGCCATCAAGGAGAACGGACTCGAGGACTTCCGCCGCGACACGGTGTGGACGTCGCTCATCGACTCGCTCTTCAACTACGAGGGCTTCTCGCCCGACTCGCTGCGCTACATCCCCTTCTCGGAGGGCGACACGTTCGAGCTCATCGCCGTGCCCAACACCACCCGCTCGGGCACCATCATCCAGGTGATGGAATGCAACGCCCCCGACAGCTCGTTCCTCAAGAACATGGGCAAGCGGGGCAAGCGCCTCATCTACAACCGCGCGGAGGATGCCGACGCCAAGGGAGCCTATGCCGGACTGAGAATCGGCGAGGCTGGCGACAACTGGAACAACAATGCCGGTAATTGGGAGTAATCCCTTCCACGTACTCAGAATGTCCATCTGCGTCTCAGCGGATGGACTTTCTGTTTCTGTCTATCACTCGTCGCACGAGCGGCCCATTCAGCACAGCGAGCAACCGCTGCGCCAGGGCGACGAGGCGCATGCCGTGCTGGAATCCATGCTCCGCCAGATGCGGCTCGCGGGTAAGCGGCCGGCCGAGGTGACGCTGGTGGCCGACACGCCCGCCACGATGCTCCCCCTCGAGGAGTTTCGCAGCAGCGACGTGCCGACGCTCTATCGACTCAACTTCCCTCACCTGCAGCTCCGCCCCGCCGAGGTGCGCTACGAGATTCTGCCCGACACGGAGTCGGTCGTCCTCTTCTGGCTCGACGAGCAACTATTCGACACCGTCATGCGGCTCTACCCCGACAGCCGCGTGCGCCATCGCCAGAGCCTGCTGCTGGACGACGCACTCGAGAAGGCGCGCCGCTCTCTGGGCTCTGCCCGCCAGTTCTTTGCCTACGCCGGGCCCAGTCAGCTCTTCCTGTGCCTCTTCAACAAGGACAAGCTGCGCTTTGCCTGTGCCTACGAGGCCACGAACGATGCCGACCGCCTCTACTATCTGCTGGCCGCATGGAAGAGCCTCGGGCTCGACCCCGAGAAAGACTCCTGCCACCTGCAGGGAGCTTCGGACGAGCTAGCCCGCAAGGTGGGGAACTACTTGTTAGAGATTAGGGATTAGAGATTAGAAAGCTGTGCGCGTAATCACCGGAAAATACAAGGGGCGCCATTTCGATGTGCCCCGCACGTTCAAGGCCCGGCCCACGACGGACTTTGCCAAGGAGAACCTCTTCAACGTGCTCGGCGGCTACCTGGACTTCGACGAGGGGCCCACGGCGCTCGACCTCTTCTCGGGCACGGGCAGCATCACGCTCGAGCTCGTCAGCCGCGGAGCCAGCCGCGTGGTGGCCGTGGAGAAGGAACCGCTCCACTACGGCTTCATTTGTTCCTTCCTGCAGAAGCTCAACGACCAGGCCGCCTGCCCCGTTCGGGCCGACGTGTTCCGTTTTCTGGAACGCTGCCGCGAGCAGTTCGACCTCATCTTTGCCGACCCTCCCTATCAGCTGCCCCAGCTTGCCGAGCTGCCCCAGCTCGTCCTCGGTCACGGTCTGCTCAAGCCCGACGGCATCTTCGTCCTCGAGCACGGCAAGACGAACGACTTTTCCCACCACCCCGGCTTCTTGGAGCAGCGCGCCTACGGCAGCGTACACTTCTCGTTCTTCAGGGAAGCGGAGTGAGGAAAAATAAAGAAACAACGAATTTCGCGAATTTAGCAAATTATTCTATCTGTCAATGAAGAAGAATAAATTCGATAAATTCGCGAAATTCGTTGTTTTTATTTCAGTGCGCTTCGCTGTTTAGCGGCCACGTCCGCCGCCGAAGCCACCGCCGCCCCAGCCGCCGCGGCCGCCGCCCCAGCCGCCTCCGCCGGGGCCCATCTGTGCACGGGCGTCCTTGTTTCCCATGAGGTTGAGTCGATACATGAAGCGCACCATGATGTAGCTGTGGATGGCGTTGCTCCAGGTGTCGCTGCGCATGAAGGCCGAGATGTTGCGGCTGATGTTGCTGCGCTCGCGCAGGATGTCGAACCACTGTATGCTCACCGTGGCGGCCCTTCCTTTGAGGAAGCTCTGGCTGAGCTGTGCGTTCCAGATGAGTTCGTTGGTGTTCATCGACGCGTCGTCGAATCCGCGGCGGCTCATCTGGCCGATGTCGGTGCTGAGCTCCGTGCCCCAGGGAGCCTTGAGGGTGGCATAGCCGCCGTAGTTGAAGGTCCACGTGTCGAGGTTGGCGTTCTGCTGCATGTCGTTGCGAGCGTGTGAGAAGTTGAAGGACCCGTCGGCACCCACCTCCACGTAGTCGTTGCGATAGTTGATGCGAAGCTGCTCGCCCACGTTGGTGTTCTTGGTGATTTGCTTGTTGAGCGCCACCTGGCGGAAGAGAGCGTCCATGTTGACCGAGCCGTCGGGCCGATAGACGCCGTCCCAGCTGGAGCCGTCGCTGTTGCTGTTCATGTAGCCCACGTGGCGGTTGAAGCCCACGTTGGTGCCCGTGCTCAGGTTGAAGGCCTTGTTGCGGTCGAGTGCGGTGTTGAAGCCCAGGTATGTCCACGAGCTCCAGTTTCCGTTGATGTTCATGGGCCGCGAGTAGCGTGCGCCGGTCTGTGTGTTGTAGATGGTGGCGCTGGAGATGCTGTTCTTCGTCTGGTTGATGCCTCCGTTCACGTTCCACCCCATCTGCCGCTCGGAGCGATAGTCGTTGTAATTGATGTTGAAGTTGTTCTGCCAGCTGCTGCGTAGTCCGGCGTTACCGGTGCTGATGTTCAGCGGGTCGCTGCTGTCTACCACTTCGAGCAGGCTGGTCATGTCGGGCTGTTGCAGGCGTCCGTTGAAGCGCACGCGCAGCTGTCCGGCGTTGCTGAACTTCCAGCGGTAGTCGATGCGCGGTGCCCAGTTGAAGGTGTGGCGGACGACGGTGGTGTCGAGCAAGCCCTTCTGGTAATCCATGTGGGTGGTCTGCGGCTGTATGCTGATGCCCACGTTCAGGCGGTTCTCGCCCACGTTGTAGCGCAGCATCAGGTTGGCCTCGTGGTTGAACTCGCGGTAGGTGGCATACTGGCTGTTCTCCAGGTTGCGCACGTAGTCGAGGCTGTCGAGCCCGGGCAAGTAGCCCAGATAGAGCTGCTCCTGGGTGTACATGCCGGGGAACTTCGAGATGAGGCTGTCGATGCTATACATGGAGCGGTCGCGGTCGCTGTAGCGGTATTCGAACTGATAGCTGGTCTGCAGGTTGAGGGCCCCCAGTATGGGCTCGGTGTAGCTGAGCCGCCCGCTGGCGTTGTAGCCGGTGGAGGTCGTGGGGGTGTATTGGTTGGTAAAGTCGCCGCGGTGCTGCTGGAAGTAATTGATTTCGCTGCGGCTGAAGGATGAGTTGAGGCTCTCGGAGTATTCGCCCCTGGCGTTGAAGGTGATGTTGCGCCCGGGCTTGCCCAGCCGGCGGTTCACCTGCAACCATCCGTCGGCGTTGTCGTTGTTGCCCCTGCTCCGGCTGGTGCGGTTGTTGTCGTTCACGGCGATGCTGTCGCGCACCTTTTCGTTCTCGGCCCGCATGTATTCCTCGAGGGGGATGGCCATGAAGTCGTAGGGGTTGGCGTTGAAGGTGACGCTCTGCGAGGAGCTGTGGCCGTGGGATTCGGAGTGGGCGTAGTGGGGGAAGATCATGATGTTGGTCATCGAGTCGGGCATCCATTCGAAGCGCAGGCGGGTGTCGACGTTCCAGTTTGAGCTGACCGAGTGGCTCATGCTGTTGGAGAAGGTGGAGTGGAGGTTGTCGAGGAACATCTCGCTGTTGGTCTTCGAGGCGGAGGTGCTGCGGCGGTGGTTGTAGAAGAGGTGTCCGCCCAACTTCAGGATGCCGGCCGAATATTCCGGTTTGCCGTTCTCCCAGGCGAAGTTGGCGCCGGCCATCTGGCTGCTGACGATGCCTCCGCCACCCCATCCACGGCCGCCGCCGGCTCCGTAGCCGCGGTCGTTCGTGTTGTTGCTGGAGCCCATGACCATGAACTGGAAGTTGTCCAGGAAGCGGCTCACGTTGATGCTTCCGGCATAGCGGTCCTCGGTGCCGTAGCCCACGTTGGTGTTGATGACCCATCCCTCCTTCATGCCTTTCTGCAGGGTCAGGTCGAGCACGGTCTGCTCCTCGCCGTCGTCGATGCCGGTGATGCGCGAGTAGTCGCTCTGCTTGTCGTAGGCCTTGAGCTTCTTGATCATCTTCGAGGTGAGGTTCTTGGTGGCCATCTGGTTGTTGCCCTCGAAGAGTTTCTTGCCCTCCACCAGAATCTCGCCCACGCTCTTACCGTTGATTTTGATGCTGCCGTCGTCGGCCACCTCGGCTCCGGGCAGTTTCTTGATGAGCTCCTCGAGCGAGGAGCCCTCGGGCATGCGGAAGGCGTCGGCGTTGTAGACGAACGTGTCGGCCTTCATCTCCATCTGGGCCAGCTTGGCCACCACCTCGGTCTCCTTCATCAGCTTGGAGTCCTCGACGAGCGAGATGGTGCCCATGTCGATGGAGCCATTCTTGCGGGTGAGCGTCACGTTGCGCGTGACGGGCTGGTAGCCCATGTAGCTGACGCGGAAGATGTAGGAGCCGGCCTTCACGCCGGGCAGCTTGAAGCGGCCCTCCAGGTCGGTGGTCACGCCGGCGGCCCCGGTGCTGTCGTTGCGGCTCAGGAGGAGCACGGTGGCTCCGGGCATTGTCTCTTGGGTGGCGGCGTCGTTGACGGTGCCGCTCAACACAATCTTCTGGGCCCACATCATGGCGGGGCTGGCGCTCAGCAGCAGGGCTACGAGAAACTTCTTCACAGAACGTAATATATTAAAAAGGTGGATGTTGCTATTGTTCAGATAGGATTCGCGCGGCATGGTTTAATCGGAGGAAGAGGAAACAGGGGCCCCACTTGCGCAGAAAATCGGACAAATCGGGCAAATAATCCTTACGTTTCAGCCTCTCCGGATTTGCGAAAAGCGGAACACGGTCCAAAACCCTGCACCGTTTCACCCCAAGCTCCTAAGGTTTTTGACCGACGCAACACGTTGTTCCGGGCCCAAGAACACGTTCTTTCGGCCCCAACTCCGCGTTCTTCGCGAAAAACCGAATTTTGGAAGCGCTGAAAATCAGATGGTTTTGATTTTTGTATTTTGAGTTTTGAATTGCGGCGCACCATAGTGCACCGAATCTCACCGTTCTCCACCGCCGTTTCCGACGGGCTGTTTTTCGTGATACGAGACGCGAGGGTAAAAAATATTTATTCTTACGCGGCGAGAATTTAGACAACGGAGGAACATCCAGGACGCGTCCTTGGGGCATGATTCGCTTCCGCCACTATAGCAGAAAATCAAAGCGAGACTTTGCTTTTCTCCTCGCTTATTCGTACCTTTGACCTGCGGTCGAAGGCACTCTCGCTCGAGAAAATCAAAGCGGGCTTTGCTTTTCTCCTCGCTTATTCGTACCTTTGCCGCGGATATGAACGACATCATTTTCAGCCAGAACCTGAGCCGGGAGGTGGAAAGGGCCGTGGGGAACGTGGCCCACGACCGGCTCTTCGTCCTCACCGACGAGACCACGGCGACCCTCTGCTGGCCGCTCGTGGAGAAGTTGCCCTGCATGGCCGAGGCCGGGCTCATCACCATCGGTGCCACCGACGAGAACAAGACGCTCGGCTCGCTCGCCAGCGTGTGGGAAGCCCTGCAGCGCGGCGGAGCCTCGCGCCACAGCCTGATGCTGAACCTGGGCGGCGGCATGGTGACCGACCTGGGCGGCTTCGCTGCCAGCACCTTCAAGCGCGGCATGGCCTACGTGAACATCCCCACCACGCTCCTGAGCCAGGTGGACGCCAGCGTGGGCGGCAAGACGGGCATCAACTTCGGCGGACTGAAGAACGAAATCGGCGTCTTCAGCCTGCCACGCACGGTCATCATCGACACCTGCTTCCTCCGCACGCTCGACCACGAGAACATCCTCTCGGGCTATGCCGAGATGCTGAAGCACGCCCTGCTGAGCGACGAGGCCATGTGGGCGCGCCACGTCAGGTTCGACCTCGACGCGTCGCCCGACCTCGGCCTCCTGCAGCAGATGGTGGCCGAGAGCGTGGCCGTGAAGAAACGCATCGTCAGCCAGGACCCCACCGAGAAGGGACTGCGCAAGGCTCTCAACCTAGGCCACACGGTGGGCCACGCCTTCGAGAGCCTGGCACTCGGCCGCCACGAGCCCGTGCTCCACGGGTATGCCGTGGCATGGGGCCTCGTCTGCGAGCTCTATCTGAGCGCCCTGCTCACCGGCTTCCCCAAGGACCGCCTGCAGCAGACCGCACAGTTCGTGCGCAGCCACTACGGCACGTTCCGCTACGACTGCACCGACTATGCCACGCTCCTCGAGACCATGACGCACGACAAGAAGAACGAGGCCGGACGCATCAACTTCACCCTGCTGGCTGCCATCGGCGACATTCGCATCGACCAGACCGCCTCGCGCGAACAAATCATGGACGCCCTCGACTTCCTGCGCGAAGGCTGACAGGGAGGAAGAGGGGCGGATAGTTAAAAAAACTTATTTCTTTGCCTCGCTTGACCGCCGAATGAAAGAAAGGACGTAACTTTGTAAAAATTTTCCCCACCATCGGGGACAAGAACAAGTCACATAAACCAAATCATTGCAAAACCACTTATGAAAAAGATTCTACTCACCACGATGGCCCTGCTCGCCCTCGGTTGCGCGCAAATGGCAGCCCAGGGCATCGTCATTCAGAACGCCGACGGCTCGCTCACCACCGTGCCCGTGAACGACGGCTCGGAGATGACACTGGCCACGGAAGACCAGACGTTTGTCTTCGGCACCTGGTACCTGAGCTACTACAAGGCCGCCAATGGCACCGTCACCCGCTACGACGGCCGCGAGTCCATCACCTTCGGCGGCAGCAAACTGAGCTACGTCAACGCATCGGGCCCCACGCTCTATTCGCTGCGCTTCTACGGCACGACGGGCTCGAACCCCTACTTCCGCTCCACCCGCCGCTCGGGCTCGGGACCCTCGTCGATTCTTTGGTACATCAACAAGCACAACGACGATAAGCTCGTCCTGAAGGACGGCGACGCGATACGCTGCTTCTACCGCGACAAGGAAGAGGCCGCCGGCGCACTGGTCGACCCCGATCACAACGAGTCGACCAACATCAACGTCATCCTGAAGTACGCCTCGGGCAAGAGCAACTCCACCAAGACCCCCATGGGCACCCACTTCG
>CAMJRQ010000016.1 GCA_946408305.1 uncultured Prevotellaceae bacterium | reverse complement strand
CCCTGCGGCATCAGCCTCGCCCAGCCTCACCTGAGCTGGCAGATTCCGGCCGACCACAACGACATCGCGCAGAAGGCCTACCACGTGCTGGCCGCCTCGTCGCCCGAGCGGCTGAACGAGAAGGAGGCCGACCTGTGGAACACGGGCCGCGTGGAGTCCGACCAGTCCATCTGGCTCCGCTACGAAGGCCGGCCGCTCCGCTCGCGTAGCGTGGTCTACTGGAAGGTGAAGGTGTGGGACGAGCAGGGACGCGAATCGGGATGGAGCCCCGCAGCCCGCTTCACCGTGGGACTCTTGGAACAAGCCGACTGGAAGGGCCGCTACATCGGCATGGAGCGCGCCGACACCACCATCGCGCCCCTGCTGTGGAAGACGTTCCACTGCGACGGATTGCCGAAGCAGGCCTTCCTCCACATCAGCACCCTGGGCTACCAGCAGATAAGCATCAACGGGCAGCGAGTGGGCAACGACGTGCTCGCGCCCTCGGTCTATGCCTTCGTCAGCCGCCACCCCAGCATGACCTACGACGTGACTCCCCTGCTCCGCGAGGGCGAGAACGACATCGTCATCTGGCTGGGCAAGGGATGGTACGATGCCCACTGCCGCGGCATCGTGGCCGGCGGCCCCTACACCATGGCCCAGATCGACGTCTCGGACGACGGTTCGGCATGGCAAACGCTCGTAGCTACCGACAAGAGCTGGCTGGCCCGCAAGAGCGGCTACTACTGCCCGGGCGACTGGACCCGCAACCGTTTCGACGGCGAGGTGGTGCGCGGCGAGGAACTCCTGCCCGACTTCAGCCACGAGACGCTCGCCGCCGCCCAGTGGCAACAGGCCACGGAACCCTCAATCGCCCCCCGGCCCATCACGCCCCAGATGTGCGAACCCAACCGCATCCAGGCCCGGCTGCAACCGAAAGAGATTCGCTATTTCGGGCCCGACACATGGATGGTGGACATGGGGCGCAGCGTGGTGGGATGGACCAAGGTGCGCCTGGGCAAGCTGAAGAAGGGGCAGACCGTGCAACTCAGCTACTGCGACATGCTGGGACTGAACGGCGACTTTGAATACGGTGTCTTCTCGGACCGCTACATAGCCAGCGGCGAGGGCGAGGAGACGTTCGAGAACAAGTTCAACTACCACGCCTACCGCTACATGAAGATTCAGGGTCTGGGCCATCCGCCCACGCCCAGCGACATCACCTCGTTCCTCATCTATACGGGCTACGACACGCAGTCGGCCTTCGTCTGCAACGACGCCGACATCAACGCCATCCACAACATGATTCACTACACCTTCAACTGCCTGACGCAGAGCGGATACATGGTGGACTGCCCCCATCTGGAGCGGGGCGGATATGGCGGCGACGGCAATTCGTCGACCCTCTCGGCCCAAATCATGTACGACCTCTACCCGCTCTACGTCAACTGGCTTCAGGCCTACGGCGACGAGCAACAGCCCGACGGCGACCTGCCCCACACGGCTCCCTCGTACGTCACCTGCGGCGGCGGCCCCTACTGGCTGGCCTTCATCGCCAACGCCCCGTGGCAGACCTACGTGCAGTATGGCAACCGCGACATCTTGGAACGATACTATCCCCACATGAAGCGCTTTGCCGAGTTTGCCGAGCGCTACATGCCCGACGGGCTGCTCCTGCTCAAGAACCGCTGGCCCAACAACCGCCAGCACAACTGGTTCCTGGGCGACTGGGCGCTGCCCAACGAGGAGTTCCAGCACGAGGAGGAGAGCATCGACGGCGTCAACTCGTGCACGATGAGCTGGGTCTACGACATCATGGCCAAGACCGCCGGCGTGCTGGGCAAGGCCGACGAGCAGACGTTCTACGAGAAGAAGCGCGACAACATCAACCGACTCATCCACCAGACGTTCTACCATCCGCGGCAGAAGAGCTACGCCTGCGGCCTGCAGCTCGACCAGGCCTTCCCGCTCTTTGTCGGCGCCACGCCCGAGAAGCTGCGCCAGAGGGTGAACAGCCAGCTGCGCCGCCTCACCTACGAACGCTTCGACGGCCACCTGTTCACGGGGCTCGTGGGCATTCCCATCCTCACGCAATGGCTCACTCGCGCCGGCGAGGCTCAGCTCATGTACGACATGCTCAAGAAGCGCAGCTTCCCGGGCTACCTCTACATGATCGACAACGGGGCCACGACCACCTGGGAACACTGGGACGCCCGCCGCAGCCGCATACACAACTGCTACAACGGCATCGGGTCGTGGTTCTACCAGGCCCTGGCCGGCATCGTGGCCGACGAATTGAAGCCCGCCTACCGCCACTTCTTCGTCCGTCCGCAGATGCCCGACGGCATCAACTTCGTGCGCTGCTGCAAGCCCACGCCCTACGGCAACATCACCGTCGACTGGACGCGCACCGAGCACCGCCTGGACCTCCGGCTGAATATCCCCGCCGGCACGACGGCCACCGTGGAGATGCCCTTCCAGGCCAAGAGCGTGGAGTTGCCCTCGGGACGGGCACGCCGCGGAAAGGTCTACGACGACAAGTCGGCAGACCCCACCACGGGCGACCTGTTCGACAAGCAAGACACCGAAAAGCCCCTAGAGCTGGGCAGCGGCTTCCACCGCATCATCTATCGCTACTGACTATGATTCAATTACGCAATATCACCAAGAGTTTCGGCTCGCTGCAAGTGCTGCGCGGCATCGACCTCGACATAAGCAAGGGCGAGGTGGTCTCCATCGTGGGGCCCAGCGGGGCCGGAAAGACTACGTTGCTCCACATCATGGGCACGCTCGACCGCCCCGATTCGGGCCAGGTCATCATCGGTGGGCAGGACGTGCTGCGCCTCTCGCAGCAGCGGCTGGCCCGCTTCCGCAACCAGCACATCGGTTTCGTCTTCCAGTTCCACCAGCTCCTGCCCGAGTTCACGGCGCTCGAGAACGTCATGATTCCCGCCTTCATCGGAGGGATGGGACGACGCGAAGCCCGCGAGCGGGCCACCGAGTTGCTCTCTTTCATGGGACTCGAGGAGCGGGCCTCGCACAAGCCCAACGAGCTGTCGGGCGGTGAGAAACAGCGCGTGGCCGTGGCGCGGGCCCTGATGAACCGGCCCGACGTGGTCATGGCCGACGAACCAAGCGGAAGCCTCGACTCGCAGAACAAGGCCGAGCTGCACCGCCTCTTCTTCGACCTGCGCGACCGCATGGGGCAGACTTTCGTCATCGTCACACACGACGAGAGCCTGGCCCTCCAGACCGACCGCACCATTCACATGATGGACGGCGAAATAGTACGTAACTCATAGCCTATGGAATTAAAATTAGGACGCATAAACAGAGAACTGCCTGTGGTGCGCCGGGTGGATTTCGGATACTACCTCGAGGGCACCATCCGCGGCGAGCGCACCGAGATGCTGCTGCCACTGAACGAGGCAACACGCCCGCTGAACGTGGGCGACACGGTCGACGTCTTTCTCTATCTCGACCAAGAGGAACGCCTCGTGGCCACGATGCACGAGCCGCTGGCCCAGGTGGGCGACTTTGCCTGGCTCGAAGTGGCCTGGGTGAACAATTTCGGGTCGTTCCTCCACTGGGGGCCCCAGAAAGACCTCTTCGTGCCTTTCCGCGAGCAGAAGATGAAGATGCAGAAGGGCCAGAGCTACCTCGTCCACCTGCACATCGACCCGCAGACCTATCGAATCATGGCCAGCGCCAAGGTGGAGCGCTACCTCGACACCGACACCTTCCCACCCTACCACCCGGGCGACGAGGTGAATATTCTCGTATGGCAGAAGACCGACCTGGGGCTGAAGGCCATCGTGAACAACCGCTATGCCGGACTGCTCTATGACACGCAGCTCTTCCGCTACGTTCACGCCGGCGAGAAGCTGACGGCCTACGTCAGCCAGGTGCGCCCCGACGGCAAGATAGACCTCACCCTGCAACGTCCCGGCCACGAGGGCGTGGAGGACTTCAGTGCTCAGCTGCTGGCCTATCTCCAGAGCCACGAGGGGCGGTCGCCACTGGGCGACAAAAGCCCGGCCGAGGACATCTACGACACGTTCGGCGTCAGCAAGAAGGTCTTCAAGCGGGCCGTGGGCGACCTCTACAAGCGGCGCCTCATCGAGATTGACCAAGATGGAATCAGACTTACAAATTGAATTATGAAGAAAATCATCACATCCGTCAGCTTCACGCTGCTGCTCGTCCTGGCCTCCGGAGTGCGGGCCGGCCAGCCCCACCACATACGCCAGTTGGCAGCCTTGGGCTGCGAGCTGCAAGACTCGTCGCTCATGGCACTGGTGCAGAAGAAATGCAGGTTCAGCCCCAACCGCGGCAAATCGGTGGCCGTCTTCGGCGGCAGCCTTTCGGTGAACCGCGAGAGCCAGGCAGCCAAGCTCATGTGGCGCGAGTATCTGAACCTCCACGTCACCGACTACGGCCACGGCGGATATGGTTTCTCCAGCCTGCAGGGCTCCGTTCAGGATCAGGTGGACCGTGCCCGCCAGCACGACATCTACATCCTCTGGGCCAGCACCAACGACTATACCAACAACCGCGAGCCTGGCACGCCGCAGGATTACACCGAGGCCGACCACTTCGACGAGGCGAAGCGCACGACCCAGTGCGGCGGGCTCAACTATTGCATTCGCCGCCTGCGAGAGAAGAACCCCCGAGCCACCATCTACGTCTTCGGCTCGCTGCCCTTCTGGTGGAACACGGGCGGATACGACCCCAAGAGCACCGAGACGAACCAGACAGGGCATAACTTCTACTACTACATCGACCTGCAGCGTCAGGTGGCCCAGGCCCAGGGATGTCTCTTCTTCGACCAGTTCAGCCTGCCGCCCCTCACGCCCGAGACGAAGGAGCGCTATTACCTCGCCGACAACCTCCACATGAACTACAATGGCTATGCCAACGTAGGTCTCTACCAGCTCTATTTCCTGGCCACGGAGCGCACGCTCGAGGCGAAATAGGAGTCCTGACCGGTGCACGAAGGGCCAATAAAATCAGGTTTTCCGGCAAATGTGACGCACCTATTTGGAATTTTTGCTAACTTTGCAGTCGCAAAATTGAAATAAGACTCTCACGATGCGATTCAATCTACGAACAATCATAAGTTGCCTGATGCCCTCCCTGCTGGGCATTTGCATGGGATGCACCCGCGCGGAATACGTCGATGCCGACGTGGCCGACTTTGCCCAGTTGGCAGAAGATTCCAGCGTGGTGCTAATCGACGTGCGCACTCCCGAGGAATTTGCCGAGGGGCATCTGCCCGGCGCGCGGAACATCGACGTGAAGCAAGACGGCTTCGCCGACCAGGTGTGGCGCGAAGTGGCCGACATCATCGGCGAAAACCGACAGCTGGCCGTCTACTGCCGCAGCGGGCGCCGCTCGGCCCATGCCGCACACCTGCTGGGGCAGGCCAAGCGCGGATACCGAGTGACCAACCTGAAGGGAGGCATCGAGGCCTGGAAACAGCAGAACATGCCCGTAACACAGGACCAACACTAAAAAAAAGCAATAATAACAACAAATGTATAAAAGAACCATGACACGCAAACTATTCATCCGAACCATTGCACTGTTCATTGCAGCAACAGGCTGCCTCGGCGCCTCGGCCCAGACCGAGGTAAACGTGGAGACGGCCGGCACACTCTCCACGCTGGTGCCCACCTGCGGCGCCCGCCTGAAGATTACGGGTCCCATCAACGGCACCGATGCCAAATTCCTGCGCGACCAGATTACGAACGGGAAACTGACGATACTCGACCTGGCCGATGCACGCATCGTGAGCGGCGGCGAGGCCTACTACGAGTCGCTGACCACCCAGAACGACGTGCTCGGCGAGAACATGTTCATCGAATGCAGCAAGCTGCGCAACGTGACGCTCCCCTCGTCGATAACAACCATCGGCGCACGCGCCTTCTCGAAGACGGGCTTGCAGAAGATAGACATCCCCAACAGCGTCTACTGGCTGGGAATGGATGCCTTCTCCCACTGCTCGTCGCTTTCCTCGGTGGTCATCGGCCGTCGCGTATCGCGCATAGACCAGGGTGCCTTCTACGATTCGGCCGTCAAGAACGTCTATGCCAAGCCCGAAACGCCGCCCGCCGCACCCGCCTATTTCTTCTCCAGCAACCCCACCATCCGCGTCTACACCGAATCGATTTCTGACTACAGAGCGTCCAACTGGACCAGCTTCGGGAGCATCATGCCGAGCCTCGAACGCTACTACCCGCTGGAGGACGAAGACCCCTCCGTGGCCGTCAACAAGCTCGCACCCACCTTCTTCGAGGACCAGGCGTGCACCACGCTGAAGGCCGACTACCAGGCCATGACCGACGAGGCGCTGACCGCTGCCCTCACCGAGGCTGGCATGCCCGCGTTCATGATCCCGATAACCCTGAAGCAGAAGAACGCCCAGTGGGCCGACTACGAGAAGGAGTTCCGCATCCACTCCTACCGCCCCTACAGCGACGCTTCCTACTGGGCCAACCTTCTGAAGAGCACGGGCGGCTGCTACATGGGCAATCCCACCGGCATCTTCACATCGAACTATACCGACTCGCTCTACGTCTTCGTGGACAGCGACATCCCCACCGACGCCACCCTCTACATCGCTGGCTGCACGGGCAACCAGCTGATTTATTCGGCCACCACCGGCAGCAAGCTGAAGAAGGGGCTCAACATCATCCTGGGCCAGCCCGATGCCCTCTACTACATCCTCTATACGGCCGACACCAAGTCGATGACCAAGCCGCTCAGCGAGTGGCCCGAGATGAAGATTCACATCGAGGGCGGCACGGTAAACGGCTATTACGACATCAGCCGCCACACCAACGCCGACTATCTGGCCATCCTCAAGGGAGCCACCCACGAGCGCTTCACGGTGAAGGGCCGCGAGTCGCTCTTCAACTTCAAGACCTCCTCCTACCGCACCGTCTTCCCCAACACCATCGAGAAGAGCATCTGCTGGTTCGACAGTGTGGCCGTCTGGGAGAAGGAACTGATGGGCTTCTGCACCCGTGTGGCCCGGGGCGAGCGCGACTTCGCCCCCTACAACCTCTCGGGCGGCGACGCCATCTTCCCCACCTACTACAACAACCCCAACTTTGCCATCGAGGGCGTGTCGACAGATCCCGGATGGGCCAACTCGTCCACCTACCGCACCTCCTACAACTCGGTGGAATGCATCAGCCGCTCGCTCGCCGTGCAGCTCTACGACCACGACGACTGGTGCTGCGGCCACGAGTGCGGCCACAACAACCAGGGGGCCATCAACATGGAGGGAGGCACCGAGGTCTCGAACAACCTCTTCTCGAACATGGTGCGCTTCCTCACCGGGCGCGTCTACACCGAGGGTTCGTCGCTCTCCGTTGTCATGGACGACCGCTGCAAAGGCCTCCCCTTCTTCAGCCACACGGGCAACACACAGACGCGCATGTATTACCAGCTCTATCTCTACTACCACCAGGCCCGCCACGACACCTCCTTCTACCCCCGTCTCTTCAAGGCGCTGCGCGAAGATCCCATGGTGCTGTGGCAGAACACCGACAAGAGCCTGCTGAAGTTTGTCCGCAAGGTGTGCGAGGTGGCCCAGGAGGACCTCACCGACTTCTTCACCGCCTGGGGCTTCTTTGAACCCTGCTCGCTGCCCAATTACGACTATACGACGAACACCGTGGTGGTGCGCCAGGCCGACATCGACCGCACGAAGGCCGAGATAGCCAAGTACCCGAAGAAGAACCGCAACATCATCTTCATCGAAGACCGCGTGAAGCACATACCCACCTGGGGCGCATTCATCCAGCCCGGACAACAGAGGCGCAATGCCGAGTACGTGGGCCAGAATGGCGACTTGGGCCAATACAGCGACTACCTGCCCGAGAACGCCCAACCCTCGGACTACGTCTACTACCGCGCCGACTCGCTCATCGCCATGAAGGGCTCGGGCGGAGTGGGCTTCCTCGCCCTCGATGCCGACGGCAACTTCGTCCACGCCTCGAACAACTACCTCTTCAGCATCCCCAGCCGCTTCGGAACGGACTATACGCTCTACTCGGTCGATGCCGACGGCTCGCTCCACGAAGTGCCCTTTGGCGGCGACCTGGACGTGACGGTGCATCTGGACCGCGTGGGCACGCTCTCCGACTCGCTCACCGAAATGGCCCTCAAGGCCAACATCAGCGGCTCGATGAACGGCACCGACATCAAGTACCTGCGCCAGCTGCTCACCGATAACGACCTCCAGGCCATCGACCTCACCGACGCACGCATGCTGAGCGGCGGACAGCCCTACTACCTCAACTATCGCTCCACGGCCAACGCCATCGGCGACTACGCCTTCTACCAGTGCAGCCAGCTCAGCGGCATCAAGTTGCCCGAGAGCATCACCGCAATAGGTCTGAACGCCTTCAACGGCACGGGGCTCCACGAAGTGCGCATCCCCAGCAAGGTGACCAACATAGGCTTCGGAGCATTTTCCAACTGCCCCAGCCTGAACAACGTTTACATCGGCCCGAAGGTGAAGACCATCGAGGAGCGCGCCTTCTACAACACGTACGTCACCGACGCCTACGTCTATGCGCTCACCCCGCCTGCCATCAACTACCTTGCCTTCACCACCAAGCCCGTCATCCACGTCTACGCACGTGCGCTGGCTGCCTACCAGAAAACCGATTGGGTCAACTATGGCACCCTCGTGGGCGACCTTGACGACTACCCCGTGGGCATCAGCGAGGCGACGGCAACCAGCGGGCGGCCTGCCACGGACGTCATCTACGACCTGCAGGGGCGCCGCATGAGCAGGAACGCCATCCTGCCCAAGGGCGTCTACATCGTCAACGGGCGCAAGGTGGCCATCAAGTGAGTAAAGCCGATAACACGGAACCGCAAGGAGGGGACAATTCGCACGCGAATTGTCCCCTCCTTTTTTCAATATATTTTACCTTTCCGCCCACTTCCCGCAAAAATGCACCCCCGAAAAACGCGATGAGACACGGTGAGAATCGGTGAGCCGCGGTGCGCATCGCAGAAAACTGCTGAATGGCGAAAAACCAACCCGCTGATAATCAAGCACTCCAAAATTCGGTTTTTCTCGATGAAACCAGGGATTTCTGGAAAACAACGTGCTCTTGGGGGCGGAACACCACGTTGCGTTGGTCAAAACACCACGTTGCGTTGGCCAAAACCCTTAACCGTTTCTGGTCTGGTCGTGTTTCGCGGCAAACTACAGCACCAAAAATGTAAACAAAAATCACTATTTCCGGGTCGTTCAGCCCATAGGGATAATTAAACCTCTCCCGCGCACGCGCATCATATAAAGGAGGAACTAACCGCACACACACATGAAGAAAAACGGAAAAGAGCCGCAGGCGATGAACCGCCGCGAGTTTCTGGAGCGCATGGGAATGGGCTCGGCCACGGCATTGTCGCTGTGGGCCCTCAGCCCCAGACAGTTGATGGCCCGCACGCAGGACAAGCGTCAGGCCGACGAGAAACCGGCCATGACCACGCGCCGGCAACGGGGCTCGGGCGAGGCCATCTCGCTGCTGGGCTTCGGCATGATGCGCCTGCCGCACGAGCAGGACGAGGTGAACCGACTGGTGGACTACGCGCTGGAGCACGGCGTGAACTATTTCGACACGGCGCCCATCTACGGCGGCGGGCAGAACGAGGCCGTCACGGGCCGCGCACTGAGCCGACACCCGCGCGAGTCGTACTACGTGGCCACGAAGATGTCGAACCAGCGGCAGGAAATGTGGCCGCTGGAGCGCTCGAAGGAGATGTACGAGAACTCGTTCCGCCAGCTGGGCGTGGACTATATCGACTACTATCTGCTCCACAGCGTGGGCGGCGGAGGCATGGACGCGCTGCGAGGCCGCTTCCTGGACAACGGGCTGCTCGACTTCCTCCTCGCTGAGCGGCGGGCGGGCCGCATCCGCCACCTGGGCTTCAGCTACCACGGCGACGTGGCCGTCTTCGACTGGCTGCTGGACCACCACGAGGAATACCAATGGGACTTCGTGCAGATTCAGATGAACTATCTCGACTGGCGCCATGCCGGCGGACGCCGTCGCCGCGGCGATGCCAATGCCGAATACCTCTACGGCCGGCTCCAGAAACTGGGCATTCAGGCCGTCATCATGGAACCCCTGCGCGGCGGCTCGCTGGCCAACGTGCAGGACGAGGTGCGCCGCCAGCTGGAGCGCGCCCGCCCCGACGACACGCCGGCCCGGTGGGGCTTCCGCTGGGTGGGCTCCCACGAGGGCGTGCTGACGGCCCTGAGCGGCATGAACCGCATGGAGCACCTGCGCGAGAACCTCAAGACCTTCTCGCCGCTGGAGCCCTGCACGAAGGTGGAGAACGAGCTGTTGGCCCGCATCGCCGACCAGATGGCCGGACTGCCCACCATCGGCTGCACCACCTGCGCCTACTGCATGCCCTGCAAGTACGGAGTGGACATTCCGGGCAACTTTGCCTTCTACAACCGCGCCGTCACCGAGGGCCGTCTGCCGCTGCCCGATGCCTCGGCGCCCGACTACGAGGAACGCCGCCTGGCCTACCTCCAGGCCTACCGCGCCGCCATCCCCGACAAGCAGCGGGCCAACCGATGCCA
>CAMJRQ010000015.1 GCA_946408305.1 uncultured Prevotellaceae bacterium | reverse complement strand
GTCTTCTCGATGCGGTTGTCCAGGATGTCGGGGAAGCGCAGCAGCACGGGGGCTGTGACATGGCGCGAGGCCAGATGGTCGACAACCTCCTTGAGGTCGACCTGCACGCTGTTCTTCTTCGGGGTCACATAGACGTGACCTTTCTCGTTGATGCCAAAGTAGTTGACTCCCCAGCCTCGGATGTTATAGAGCTCCTCGGAGTCTTCGATGCGCCACTTTCTCATGTACTATTTAGCAATTTACAATTTACAATTTCATTTCCCCCCTTGAGGGGGGCAGAGGGGGGGCTCAGACCCCCAGCAGCGCGCGCAGCAGGCGGACGCTGGTCTGCACCTTGTCGTAGTTGTCGAGCAGGCTCACGTCGAGCGTGTGCCGGGCTTGTGCGTAGAAGGGCTCGCGCTCGCGGAGTGAATCCTCGATGTAGGCGAGCAGTTCCTCTTCGTTCTTGCCCTGTATGAGGGGGCGGACCACCTTTCCCATCCTGAGGTGTGCGGCCAGCACGTCGGGGCGTGCCTTCAGATAGACGGTCTCTGCGAGCGAGTTCATGTAGGACATGTTGTCGAAGAAGCAGGGCGTGCCTCCGCCGCACGAGAGCACGATGTTCTCGAACTCGGCCACTTCGTGGAGCATGTTGCGTTCCAGCTGGCGGAAGCCCTCTTCGCCGCTCTCGCGGAAGATTTGTGCCACCGAGCGGCGGTAGCGCATCTCGATGTACCAGTCGAGGTCGTAGAACGAGAGGCCGAGCGCCATGGCCAGCTGCCGGCCCACGGTGGTCTTGCCCGAGCCCATGTAGCCCACCAGGATGATGCGTGTCATCGGTTGTCCGTTGTCAGTTGTCAGTTGTCGCTATTTCTTACGGGCGTAGTATCGGCGGCGGCCGGTGCCCTTGCCCGTGGGGTCTTTCTCCTGCTGGTCGTGAATGATCTGCCGACATTCCTCGAGCGAGAGCTCTGCGGCCTTTTCGTGCAGGCTCTTGGGCAGGCGGTAGTTCTTGCCTTCGAAGGCTATGTAGGGCCCGAAGCGGCCGTTGAGCACCTCTACGGCGGGATCCTCGGCAAAGGTCTTCAGGTGGCGCTGCTGCTCCTCCTGCTGTTTCTGGCGGAGCATTGCCACGGCCTCGTCGAACGAGATGGCCAGCGGGTCTTGCGTCTTGGGAATGGAGACGAACATGCCGTTGCTGGCCACGTAGGGGCCGAAGCGTCCGGCTCCGACGGTGACGGGCTGTCCGCCGAGCTCGCCCAGCGTGCGGGGCAGGCGGAAGAGTTCGAGGGCTTCGTCGAGTGTGATGCTGTCCAGCGTCTGTCCTTTCTTCAGCTGGGCAAAGCGAGGTTTCGCGGCCGATTCGCTGCTGCCTATCTGAGCCACGGGCCCGAAGCGACCTATCTTCACGCTGACGGGCTCGCCGCTCTTGGGGTCGGTGCCGAGCATGCGCTCGCCCACCTTGTGCTCCGTGTGGGTGTTGAGCGATTTCTCCACCATGGGCTCGAATTCGTCGTAGAAGTGGCGTATCATGCCGGTCCATTCGGCCTTGCCCTCGGCAATGTCGTCGAATTCCTTCTCCACCTGCGCGGTGAAGTTGTAGTCCATGATTTCGGGGAAGTTGTCCTGGAGGTAGTCGTTGACGACGATGCCCGTGTCGGTGGGCAGGAGCTTGCCTCGCTCGGCTCCCACGGTGGTCTTGCTTTGCGTGGCCTTTATCTTGTTGCCGCTGAGGGTGAGCGTCAGGCACTCGTGTTCCTCGCCGGCCTTGTCGCCCTTGGCCACGTATTCGCGCTGCTGGATGGTGGTGATGGTGGTGGCGTAGGTGCTGGGGCGCCCGATGCCCAGTTCCTCCAGTTTCTTGACGAGGCTGGCCTCGTTGTATCGGAGCGGGCGCTGGGCATAGCGCTGTGTGGCCTTCATGGCCGAGCGTGTGAGCTCGGTGCCGGCGCTGAGTTCGGGCAGCTGTCCGTTGTCTGTCGTCCGCTGTCCGTTGTCGCCATTGTCCTCGTCCTGCGTCTCGCGGTAGATGTTCAGGAAGCCGTCGAACTTCACCACCTCGCCCGTGGCCACGAAGTAGTCCTCCGAGCCGCTGATGCGAATGGTGGCCTGTGTCTTCTCGGTCTCGGCGTCGGCCATCTGGCTGGCCAGAGCGCGCTTCCAGATGAGCTCGTAGAGGCGTCGCTCCTGCTGTGTGCCCTCGATTTGGGGCTGGTCCATATAGGTGGGGCGAATGGCCTCGTGGGCCTCCTGCGCTCCTTTCGAGTGGGTCTGGTAGCGGCGCGTCTTCACGTATCGGGCTCCCATCTGCTCGGTGATGACCTTCTTGCAGGCCGCGAGGCAGAGCGAGCTGAGGTTGACGCTGTCGGTTCGCATGTAGGTGATGCGTCCGCTCTCGTAGAGCCGCTGCGCCACCATCATCGTCTGCGCCACGGTGAAGCCCAGCTTGTGTGCGGCCTCCTGCTGGAGGGTGCTGGTGGTGAAGGGGGGCGCAGGCACGCGGCGCTGGGGCTTCGTCTGGATGTCCTCGACGGTGAACTGGGCCTTGGCGCAGTGCTCGAGGAAGCGCTCGGCCTCCTCGCGGTCGGCGAAGCGGCGGTTCAGTTCGGCCTTCACCTCGGCACCCGTGGGTGTCAGGAAGGTGGCGGTCAGGCGGAAGCTGCTCTCGTTCTGGAACTGCTGTATCTCGCGCTCGCGTTCCACTATGAGACGCACGGCCACGCTCTGCACGCGCCCGGCGCTCAGCGCGGGTTTCACCTTGCGCCACAGGACGGGGCTCAGCTTGAAGCCCACGATGCGGTCGAGCACACGGCGGGCCTGCTGGGCGTTGACCAGGTTGAGGTCGATGTGGCGCGGATGCTCGATGGCGTCCAGGATGGCCGGCTTGGTGATTTCGTGGAAGACGATGCGGCGCGTGGTCTGGGCCGGCAGATGGAGCACCTCGGTCAGGTGCCAGCTGATGGCCTCTCCCTCGCGGTCTTCATCGGATGCCAGCCACACGGTGCGGGCCTCGCCCACTGCCTTCTGCAGCTGGGCCACCACGCGCTGCTTGTCGGCCGGCACCTCGTATTGGGGGGTGAGCGTCTCCAGGTCGATGGAGAACGATTTCTTCTTCAGGTCGCGGATATGTCCGTAGCTCGAGAGCACGCGGTAGTCGCTGCCCAGGAATTTCTCGATGGTCTTGGCTTTGGCGGGGCTCTCTACGATTACAAGATTCTCTTTCATGTCTCTCTCTTTTTCTCAGCGATGTGTGATTGTGGCCGCAAAGGTAGTGCAAAAAATTCTATCCATACCTTATTTTAATAGGAAATTTTTCGAAAAACTTTCCCGCGCCGTGCCCGAAGCCGTAGGCTTCCTCTTTGCCACCGCAAGTGAGGCGAGGCGACGAGGCATCGCGTCGTTCCGCCCGGAGCAACGTGTTCCTCGGGCTCCCGCAACGTGTTCCTCGGGCCCGAGGAACACGTTGCGTTTTTAACATTTCCGTTTCTTCTACGCCCAGGCGCGATTTTTCTTTTCCTTTTTCTTGACTTTTTCAATCACTTTGCTTACCTTTGCCACGTGAACAACCTTTTAAACCATAAAACGTTATGATGAGGAAATTTTTATGTGCATTCGCCGTCTCACTGATGACCTCTGCAGCCTCGTGGGCGGATGGCACGCTGAAGATAGGCGGCCAGACGGCCACGCCCGCCCTGCTGAGCGACTATGGCATCAGCACATCCATGGTGACCATAGGAGCGGTTCTGTGCCCCCAGCTGACGCTCCGCAACACAGTGATAAGCACCGAGGCGGCGGCTCTCGAATACTCCAACACCACGGCCGCGCCGCTGGTCCTCAACGTGAGCGGCATCTGCGTGCTGGAGAGCACCGGGGCCAAGGGACTGCTGGTGCAGGGACAGTCGGTAGTCGTCACGGGCAGCGGCTCGCTCTACGTGAAAGGCACGAGCGGCGTGGTGCTCGCCACACAGTCGGCCGTCACACTGAACGTCATGGGCGGCGTGGAGCTCATCTGCGAAGGCACCGCCGGAGCGGGCATCGAAGGCTCGCCGCGCCTCTCGATGAAGAACCGATACTTCGGCGACGTGACGCTCAGCGACGCAGCCACCTCGCTCATCGTGAAGGGCGGAGGCGGCAAGGCCTGGGAGGCGCTCAACTCGTTCCATACGGGCGATGCAACGCTCCATCCCGAGGGGCTCACGCCGACCGTGCCCGATCTGACCACAGACGGGTGGGTACACGCCACGCAGACGGGGCTGCCCATCGACGCCACAAACTTCCCCGACGAGGCCTTCCGCACCCACGTGGCCCAGTATGACGTCCACGCCGACGGCTTCCTCTCGCGCTACGAGCTGTCGCTGGTCACCGAGATGAACCTCTTCCAGAAAGGCATCGCCGACATGACGGGCATCGGCCACTTCACGAGCCTCGTCAGCCTGAACTGCGGCGCCAACAACTTCGCGGCCATCGACCTCGCGCCGCTAACAAAGCTCACCAGCTTCGAATGTTACGCCTCGGGGCTCCAGTCCATCGACCTCTCCACACAGACGCGGCTCGTGAAGCTCGACCTGCGGAACAACCGACTGGCGAAGCTCGACGTGAGGCACAACACACGGCTCACCGAGCTGCAATGCGAGAACAACTTTGTGGACTCGCTCGACGTGTCGATGTGCCCCGCGCTGCAGACACTCAACTGCGGCGCCACCTACCCCACACGCGCCCTCAAGTGGCTCAACGTGGCGGGATGCGCGGCGCTGGAGGCGCTCGACTGCAAGAGCGGACTGCTCGAGGAGCTCGACGTCTCGGAATGCACGTCGCTCCAACGCCTCCTGTGCTACTACAACAACCTCGCCCTTCTCAACGTCGCCGGCCTCAGCCAGCTCACGTTCCTCTCCTGCGACCACAACGCCCTGACGTCGCTCCAGACCGAGGGCTGCACGTCGCTCAATATCCTCAACTGCTCGAACAACCCGCAGCTGGCGGAGCTCAACGTGAGCGGCAACAACATCGAGACCCTGGAATGTAGCGGCTGCGGGGCGCTCGCGGAGGTTCGCTGCCAGATGAACCACCTCGAGGGCGAGAAGATGGACCAGTTCATCGCCTCGCTGCCCGCGAAGACCGAGGCAGGCGCCACGCTCTATCTCGTGGACGAGGACCACGGCGACGGAAACGTCTGCACCACCGCGCAGCTCTCCGCCCTCATCGCGAAGGGCTGGCTGGCGCTTCGCTACAAGGACGGTGCCTGGAGCCCCATCGAGCCGGGCGACGACTTCGTGGCCGAACTGACGATAGACGGGCTGCGCTACAAATGCGCCGTGGCCACGAACGAGGCCGAGCTGTGCGGAGTGGCCAACCCGACAATCGCCACAGCGAACATCCCCGCCCAAATCAGCGGCACAATCAACGGCACGGCCTTCACCTTCGCCGTCACCGCCCTGGCCGACCAGGCCTTCGAGGGCTGCACGAGCCTGGCCACCGTAGTCATCCCGGCCTCGGTGACGCAGCTGGGGCATGAGGCCTTTGCCCAGACCGAAGGGCTGAAACTCCTCATCATGCGGGGCACCACGCCGCCACAGGTGGCCACCGACACCTTCGGCGAGGCTGCGCTGGGGGCCACCCTCGTGGTGCCCGTCGGCGCAAGAGCCGTCTATCGCCCCCACTCGCCCTGGAAACTCTTTGCCCAGGCCCTCGAGGTGGGCGATGCCAACCTGGACGGCGCCACCTCCATCACCGACGTGGGGCTGATGATAGACCACATCCTGGGCTCCACGCCCGCGGGCTACGAACCCCTCGTGGCCGACGTGAATGCCGACGGACAGGTCTCCATCACCGACGTGGGCCTCGTCATCGACATCATCCTCAGCCCCGGCGGAGGATTCTACGGCAGCGACGACGAGGAGGAAATCATTGTCTCGCCCATCGGCGATGACAGCGGCGACGACAACCGCGTGCGCCGCAGAAGGTTCTGAGACGCCAGAATGACTTGATACTTCAAAAACGAAACAAATATGAAAACCCGCTGCGAATCTGCTCCCCCCCCCGGGCAGATTCGCAGTCTTACGGAAAAAGGAAAACAATGACAGGAAACAGAATCTGGGGCCTGACAGCCCTGCTGCTGGGCGCCTTGCCGGGAATGGCCCAGGAGAAAGTCATGAACATGCTGAAGACGGACGGGACAACCGTCCAGACCCGCGTGAACGACCTGAAGCAAATCACGTTCCTCGGCTCCGACCTGAGCGGCCAGGGCCTGACGGTGAAGACGCTGGGCGGAGAGACGGCCACCGTGCTCTTCGAGACCGACCCGGTGGTGACCGTCGGCGAGGGTAAACTGATTGTCAGGCCGAAGACAGCGGAGACGCTGGAAATGGAAATAGCCGACATCGCCGAGATTCTCTTCGGGCAGACGCCCGGCGGAGCGGGCATAAGCACTCCCGAGGGGTCCTCCTGCATCGTCCGGGACGGGGCCATGCTGCTCCGCGGCATCCCAGCAGGCACAACGCCGCTCCTCTGCACGATTGACGGGCGCACCCTCCCCTCGCCCGCCGTTCAGGACGGACAGCTGCTGCTGAGCCGCGCAACGCTGGGCCGCGGCACGTTCGTCGTAAGGGTGGGCTCGTTCGCGGCCAAGATTCAGTTTTAACCTCCACAAAGACTTTTTTGCCAAAAAACAATGAGAAAGATATTCCTTCTGGCCACATCCCTGCTCGGCGCAGGACTGCTCACGGCCCAGCAACCCGTCACCATGATTACGAAGCTCGCCAACGGAGCCGAACTACGCACGGACGTCAGCGAGGTGGCGAAGATTACGTTCGCCGACACGACGTATCACCTGAACAGCGTAGGCTATCGCGTGCTCGAGGCCGACGAGCTCTGCTGGCCCGAAGACCGTCTGCTGCCCTGCTTCCTGCCGCCCGCCACCGTCCGTACGCTCGACATGAACGCCGCCTCGCTCAGCGACGTCGAGCGCGTCATGTTCTGCACGCTGCAGGGCATCGTCAACCGCACCCGTCCGCGCATCCTTCTCTACAACCACAACGAGGAGCCTCGCGCCACCTGGCCCACAGCCCACAGCCTCAGAACCATCGAGACGAGCCCTGCCTCGGCCTACTCGCTGGTGAAGCAATACAAGGATGAAATCAAGGGGCTGGTGCTCTACAGCACCGCCAAGAGCAGCCACTATGCCAACCTGGCCGCTACGATTGCCGGGCTGGACCGCCTGCTCCCCGTGACAGCCGAAATCCGCACGAAGCTCCAGGCCTACGACATCGACCTCCCCGTCGTGGAAGACCTCACCTCGCTGACGATGGCCAGCGCGGTGGACGTCTATAAATACCTCTACAACAACTATTGGACCCGCTGCAACCATCGACTGCTCATCAGCCTGAGCCCAACCATCCCCTATGTGCACGACATCGGCGCAGCCTGCGGTTCGGCCTGCGTGTGGCTCGATCCGAGAGACACGAGCGAACGTGCGCTGCTCGACAAGATGCTCAAAGACATGAAGCCCGGACGCGACATCGTCCTGGGCTGGTACCCCGAGGAGCGCTCCGGGGTGGGCGAGGCCACCAAGTACGGGCTCTCCACCGTGCCGGCCGACTTCTTCGAGAACGCCACCGTCTACTCGGCCGTCTGCACCCCGGTGAAGATAGCCCCAGTGCCCAAACGGCCGAAGCTGGAGAACAAGGTCTACGCCGCCGTCTACATCAGCGACGGCGACAACATTCAGTATTGCCAGCACGCCATGGCCAAGAAATTCGCAGAGGGCGGACGCGGCAAGATGGCCCTGAACTGGACCATCAGCCCTGCGCTGGCCGACATCTCGCCCTCGATGCTCAACTACTATTACGGCAGGGCCACCGCCAACGACTGCTTCGTCAGCGGGCCCTCGGGTGTGGGCTATGCCATGCCCTACGATGCTCATAACCAGTGCTACTACGCCGCCGAGAAGCTCAGCCGCATCATTACGCCCTACACCCAGCTCACCGGTCGCTATCTGGAGAAGACCGGGCTGCGGGTGGTCACCATCTGGGACGACGTCAGCGTCGTGCAGCGCATCGCCTTTGCCCAGAACTGCCCCTATCTCTACGGGCTCACCATCAACGACTGGGAGCGGCAGAGCGGCCGCCTGACGGGAAAGGTGCAGTCGGGATGGCTGCCCATCGTGCCCCAATATCCCTGCTATGCCAGCGGCTCCGACGTCATCACCGATTTCTTCAACCGCGACATCCGCTACTTCGATGGCACCGAACCCTTGTTCGTCACCGGGCAGGCCACCGTCTGGGACGCAGGCCCCGACAAGCTCATCGAACTGAGAAGCAAACTCGACGCCCTCGCGCCGGGCAAGGTCAGCATCGTGCGTGCCGACCACTGGTTCAGCTACTACAACGAGGCACACCACCTGCCCTTCAACCTCGCCCTGCTAGAGGACATGGAAGTCACCTCGTCACCCACAAAGACGGGCGTGGCTGCGGGCTGTGCTGCCGACGGTTCACCCTCGGAGGGCTACGTCTGGATTTCCAAGACGAGCGGCGAGAATGCCTGGGTGCAGCTCGACTTTAAGGAACCCTTCCAGGTAAGCCGCTACGTGGTGCGCCACGCCGAAGCCGCCGGGATGGACCCCAGGCTGAACAGCCGCGACTTCACGTTGGAGGCCAGTCTCGACGGACAGACGTGGACCGTCATTGGTACCCACACCGGCAACATCGCCCCCGTCACCGACGTCTCCATCACGGCAACGGAGGCCCGCTACGTGAGGCTGACGGTCACCGACGGCGGCTCCGACGGCATCGTGCGCATCGGCGACATCGAGGTCTACGGCGCTCACTGACCGGCACCGCCCAGCATCTCCTCCGGCATCTTCAGCAGACGCTCCACACCGCGACGGACGGAGCCGAGGCCGAACTCCTCGGGGCGCACCTCGGCGAGGGGTACCCAACGGAGCGAGGCGGCATCGTCCATGGCATGGGCCCCCTCGGCATGACGCACGTGGCAGAGAAAGAAGAGGTCGACGGTCTGGACCTCGAAGCCGCTATAGGGGTAAATGTTGGGCAGCGAGAAGAGGAAACGGGGATGGGCCACGCTGAGGCCCGTCTCCTCGCGCAACTCGCGGATGAGGCCCTCCTCGGCCGTCTCGTGACAGTCGCAGAAGCCGCCGGGAAGGTCGAGCGTGCCGCGGGCAGGCTCCTTGGCGCGCCTCACCACGAGCAGCTCCCGGCGCTCGTTGAGCACCACGCCCACCGTGGCCGCACTGGGGTTGAAATAATAGACGAAGCCGCACGCCGAGCAGCGCTTGCTTTTCTCGTTGTTCACCACGAAAGCGTCCGACCCGCAGACCGGACAATAGCGGAACTTTTCCAGGGGATGTATTTCTTTCATACCTTTTCTTGCCATATCGACTTTGCAAAAGTACGAAAAATTCATCTTCCGGCGCCCCTTTCCATGAGTTTTCTCCCAGAAATCCCTAACTTTGTCTTCTGCGAAACCTTAACTAAAAAAATAGGAGGACAAGAAGATGAATACGTTTATGAATTGGTACAACTCGCTGGAGCCCGCGCTGCGCGTCTATTGGACCGTGGCCCTGCTCTCCACACTGGTCTTTGCCATCCAGATGACGCTCACCCTCATCGGTCTGGGCGACACAGACGGCGACATGGCCGACGGAGCCTCGTTCGGCGATGCCGACACCAACGGCGAGACGATGGACACGGGCGGAGCCATCCAGCTCTTCACCATCCGCAACATGGTCAACTTCCTGCTGGGCATCGGCTGGGGCGGCGTGTGCTTCTACGGCGCCATCCCCAACCAGGCCGTGCTGGCGCTGGTGGCCATCCTGTGTGGCTGCCTGCTGGTGGCTGCCTTCCTGGTGATGTTCCGCCAGCTGATGCGGCTCGAATCGAACGGCGCCTTCCGCATCGAGGACTGCGTGGGCCAGGCCTGCGACGTCTATCTGCGCATTCCCGCCGCCCGCTCGGGCCAGGGCAAGGTGCAGGTGAGCTTCCGCGGCTCGGTGCAGGAACTGCCCGCCGCCACCGAGGGCGAGGCGCTGCCCAGCGGCACGAAGGTGAAAATCGTGCGCCTCGTCGAAGGCCGCCTGCTGCTCGTGGAGAAGATCTAAAAACCTCCCCCGGCCCCTCCCAAGGAGGGGAGAAAGAGCATCGTAACCCTTTAACATTTTAACATTTTAACCCTTTAACAATAAAACATGGGAGCATTCTATTTTACCGTCATCGGCGTCATTGCACTGGTATTCCTGTTCATGGCGCTCATCAACCGCTACCGTCGCTGCCCGAGCGACAAGATTCTGGTCATCTATGGCAACAAGGGGTCGAAGACCAGTGCCAAGTGTATCCACGGCGGAGGAGCCTTCGTATGGCCCATCATCGAGGACTATGCCTACCTGAGCCTCACCCCCATCAGCATTGATGCCAACCTGACGAACGCCCTCTCGCGACAGAACATCCGCGTGGACGTGCCCTGCCGCTTCACCGTGGGCATCAGCACCGAGCCCGAGAGCATGCTGGCCGCCGCCGAGCGACTGCTGGGCCAGACCGCGCAGCAGATTCAGGAACTGGCGCGCGACATCCTCTTCGGACAGCTGCGTCTCGTCATCGCCACCATGAGCATCGAGGAGCTCAACTCGGACCGCGACAAGTTCCTCGAGGCCATCAGCGCCAATGTCGAGGTGGAAT
>CAMJRQ010000014.1 GCA_946408305.1 uncultured Prevotellaceae bacterium | reverse complement strand
CAGCTGGACAACATGTACGACTTCCGCGCCAACATCGCCGTGCTGCTCAACATCACGCCCGACCATCTGGACCGCTACCCCAGCATGCAGGAGTACACCGACTCGAAGATGCGCATCCTCCAGAACCAGACCGAGGAGGACGCCTTCGTCTACTGGGCCGACGACCCCATCATCAAGCGCGAGATGAAGAAATACGGCATCCGCGCCCAGCTCTGCCCCTTCAGCATCATCCAGAAGAAGGGCATGATAGGATACATCGCCGACGGGCAGTACGTCATCGAGCGGCCCACGCCCTTCAACATGGAGCAGGAGTCGCTCTCGCTGAGCGGCAAGCACAACATGTATAACTCGCTGGCCGCCGGCATCGCCGCCCACCTGAGCGGCATCAAGGACGAGAACCTGCGCCGGAGCCTGAGCAACTTCGAGGGCGTGGAGCACCGGTTGGAGAAGGTGGCCCGCGTGGGCGGAGTGCAGTATATCAACGATTCGAAGGCCACCAACGTCGACGCCTGCTGGTATGCGCTGGAGAGCATGACCACGCCCACCATCCTCATCCTGGGCGGGCGCGACAAGGGCAACGACTATTCGGCCATCCGCGACCTGGTGCGGCAGAAGTGCCGCGGACTGGTCTTCCTGGGTGCCGACAACACGAAACTCCACGAGAACTTCGACGCCATGGGCCTCCCCACGGCCGACACACACAGCATGAAGGACTGCGTCGAGGCCTGCGTCCGCATGGCCCAGCCCGGCGACACGGTGCTCCTGAGCCCCTGCTGCGCCAGCTTCGACCTCTTCCGCAACATGGAGGACCGCGGCGACCAGTTCAAGGCCCTCGTCAGGGCACTGTAACGAGTAACGATAAAGCAACGGGAGCGGGAACGGGAAAAAGAGAAATGTTAAAAACGCACCGTGTTGCGAGGACGACAGGAACACGTTGCGGAGGCCCGAGGAACACGTTGCGTTTGACATAAGACCAAGACGACTGATAGATAAATGACACTGAAGAAAGGATTTCTAAGCAAAGGCCTCATACAGGGCGACCTGGTGGTGTGGATGGTGTTCATCCTGCTGTGCATGGTCTCCATCATCGAGGTTTACAGCGCCAGCAGCAGCATGAGCTACAAGAGCGGCCAGTTCTGGGGGCCCATCAAGGAGCACGCCATCTACGTGACGGTGGGCATCGGCATAGCCTGGGTCATACACATCTTCCCCTGCAACATCTTCAAGGTCGTGAGCACCTTCTCGCTCCACCTCATAGCCTATCCGCTGCTCATCTTCGCACTCTTCTCGAGCGCCACCAACGACGCTGCGCGATGGATTCACATCGGCGGCAAGACCATACAGCCCAGCGAGATAGCCAAGATATGCCTGGTGGGCTTCGTGGCCTTCATCCTGGCCACCCTGCGCGACGAAAAGGGAGCCTCGCCCACGGCGGTCAAGATTGTGGCCCTCGAGGTGGTCTTCACCGTCTGCCTCATCTTCACCGAGAACTTCTCCACGGCCGCCATCATCGCGGTGGTGATGTTCGGCATCTGCTTCTATGCCCAGGTGCGCGACAAGATTCTGGCCTGGGTGGCCGGGCTGGGCATCGGCGCAGTGGCCGTGGCCCTTACCATCGTATTCTCCATCCCCGAGACGACACTCCAGAAGTGGGGCGAGAGCGACGGACCGCTCCACCGCGTACCGGTGTGGGTTCACCGCATCACCGACCACGAGCCGCTGCCCGACGACCCCGCCGACTTCCGCCTGACGCAGAAGAACGTGCAGACCACCCACGCCCGCATCGCCGTGGCCACGTGCAACGTGGTGGGCAAGGGGCCCGGCAACTCGGTGCAGCGCGACTTCCTGCCGCTGGCCTTCTCCGATTTCATCTACGCCATCATCATCGAGGAAGGAGGCTTCCTGGCAGGCGTCTTCGTGATGTTCCTCTATCTGCTGCTCATGTGGAGGGCCATGAAGATAGCCAGCCGGTGCAAGGCGCTCTTCCCGGCCTATCTGGTCATGGGGCTGGCGCTGATGATGGTGGTCCAGGCCATGGTCAACATGGCCGTGGCCGTCGGGGCCGCACCCGTCACCGGACAGCCGCTGCCACTCATCAGCAAGGGCGGAACGAGCACGTTCGTCAACTGCGCCTACATCGGCATGATACTGAGCGTGAGCCGCTCGGCCAAGAAAAAGGTGAAGTATAAGGAACCCGAACTAGAAATCATTGACACAACCACACAAGATACAGCAGAATGAACGAGAAAAGATTCATCATAAGCGGCGGAGGCACGGGCGGACACATCTTCCCGGCCATCAGCATCGCCAATGCACTGAAGGAAATGGTGCCCGAGGCCGAGATTCTCTTCGTGGGCGCCGAGGGCAAGATGGAGATGAAGCGGGTGCCCGCAGCCGGATACGAAATCATCGGGCTGCCGCTGCGCGGACTCCTGCGCCCGTTCTGGAAACCGGGCAACATCGGCGTCCTGGCCAACTATCTCTACAGCAAATGGAAAATCAAGAAGACGCTGCGCCGCTTCCGCCCCCTGGTGGCCGTGGGAGTGGGCGGATATGCCAGCTCGGCCACGCTCGAGGCGGCCTACGAGCTGGGCATCCCCTGCCTCATCCAGGAGCAGAACAGCTTTGCCGGGCTCACGAACAAGAAGCTGGCAGGCAAGGCTCAGAAGATATGCGTGGCCTACGAAGGCATGGAACGATTCTTCCCCGCCGAAAAGATTCTTATCACGGGCAATCCCGTGCGGCAGAACCTGCTGGCTCCGGGCCTCACTCGCCAGGAATCGGCCGCCACGTTCAACTTCAGCCCCGGGCGGCCCACCATCCTGCTCGTCGGGGGAAGTCTGGGAGCACGCACGCTGAACCAGAGCGTCATGCAGAACCTCAACGCCATCGCCCAGGCCCCCATACAGTTCATCTGGCAGACGGGCAGCTACTACAGCCAGAGCATCAAGGAGGAACTGGCCCGGAAAGGCAAGCCCGACAACCTCTACGTGACCGACTTCATCGGCCGCATGGACCACGCCTACTGCGCCGCCGACCTCGTCATCAGCCGGGCCGGAGCCAGCAGCATCAGCGAGCTCTGCCTGCTGGGCAAGCCGGCCATACTGGTGCCCAGCCCCAACGTGGCCGAGGACCACCAGACACACAATGCCATGGCACTCGTCGAGAAAGGCGCCGCTCTGATGGTACGTGACGACGAGGCAAAGGAGAAACTCATCTCACTGGCCATCAAGACGGTCAACGACGCCGCCACGCTGAAGTCGCTCGGCGAGCACGCCTATCAGATGGCCTACAGAGACTCGGCACGCGTCATCGCCCAGGAGGTGCTGAAACTGGCCGAAAAGAAATAATTCGCAGCGATATGTTGGAACTGAATACCATAAAGTCTGTCTATTTCGTGGGCATCGGCGGCATCGGCATGAGCGCCATCGCCCGCTATTTCCTGCACCAGGGAAAGCAGGTTGCCGGCTATGACAAGACGCCCAGCGAGCTCACCGAGAAGCTCCGCCAGGAGGGAGCCGACATCCATTACGAGGAGAACGTAGCCCTCATTCCCGAGGCATGCCTTAAGAAAGAGCAGACGCTCGTCATCTATACGCCCGCCATTCCGGCCGAGCACGCCGAGATGCAATACTTCCGCCGCGAAGGCTTCGAGATTCAGAAGCGCGCCCAGGTGCTCGGACTCCTCACCCGTTCGCTGAAAGGCCTTTGCGTGGCCGGCACCCACGGCAAGACCACCACCAGCAGCATGGCAGCCCATCTGCTCCACCAGAGCCACGTGGACTGCAACGCCTTCCTCGGCGGCATCACCAAGAACTACGGCACCAACTACATCCTGAGCCAAAAGAGCCCCTACGTGGTCATCGAGGCCGACGAGTTCGACCGCTCCTTCCACTGGCTCAGGCCCTTCGCCTCGGTCATCACCGCCACCGATGCCGACCACCTCGACATCTACGGCACCGAGGAGGCCTATCTCGAGAGCTTCCGCCACTATAGCAGCCTCGTCACTCCCGGCGGCTACCTCATCCTGCACACCGGGCTGAAGATGCAGGCCGCGCCGCAGGAGGGCGTCACCGTCTACACCTACAGCCAGGACGGAGGCGACTTCCACGCCGAGAACGTGAAAATAGGCAACGGCGAAATCACGTTCGACTACGTCTCGCCGCTGGGCAACATCGAGGGCATCAGCCTCGGAGTACCCGTCACGGTGAACATCGAGAACGGCATCGCCGCCATGGCCCTGGCACAGATTGCCGGCGCCACGCCCGACGAGATACGTCGCGGTATGGCCTCGTTCGGCGGAGTGGACCGCCGCTTCGACTTCCACGTGAAGACCGACCGCGTGGTCTACCTGAGCGACTATGCCCACCATCCGGCCGAGATACGCCAGAGCCTGCTGAGCATACGTCAGCTCTACGAGGGACGCCGCATCAAGGTCATCTTCCAGCCCCACCTCTACACCCGCACCCGCGACTTCTACCGCGAGTTTGCCGACGCCCTCTCGCTGGCTGATGAGGTGGTGCTCACGGAAATTTATCCCGCCCGCGAGGAACCCATCCCTGGCGTGACGAGCCAGCTCATCTACGACAACCTGCGGCCGGGCATCGAACGCAGCCTGTGCCGCAAGGAGGAGGTGCCAGACATCGTGCGCCGCGGCGGATTCGACGTGCTCGTGACGCTCGGAGCCGGCGACCTCGAGAACTATGCCGATGAAATCACCAAAATACTGACCGACCGATGAAGACAGCCTTCAAGATAGTATTGCTGCTGGGCATCGTGGCCTACATGATTTTCGCCGTGACAAAGCTGGCACATGGCACCGGAGAGGTGACGTGCGAGGGCGTCTCGGTGATCTTCAACGACTCACTCCCGTCGCACTTCATCACCGAGGGCGACATCCACGGCATCCTCACCAGCCACAAGGTCTATGCCGAGGGCAAGCCGCTCAGCGAGATAAACCTGGTGGATATCGACTCGTTCCTGCAGGAGAGCCCCTACATCGAGAGGGCCCACTGCTACTTCAGCGGCAGCGGACGTCTGTGCATCCAGGTGACGCCGCAGCACCCCATCCTGCACGTCATCGCGCAGAACGGCCAGGACTACTATCTCGACAGCAAGGGCGTCGTCATGCCCGTTGACACCATCAATGCCAACCTCTGCGTGGCCACCGGGCACATCAGCCAGGCCTTTGCCCGCGAGCAGCTCATTCCGCTGGCACAGTTCATCTACGACGACCCCTTCTGGAGCAAGCAGATAGAGCAGATTCACGTAGTCTCGGCCACGCGCATCGAGCTCTTTCCGCGTGTGGGTCGGCACACCATCGTGCTGGGCGATGCCCAGAACATCCAGAACAAGCTGCATCGCCTCATGCTCTTCTATCGGCAGGGGCTACCCGAGGTGGGCTGGAACCGCTACAAGACCATCAATCTGGCTTTCGACGGACAAATCGTCTGCACGAAGAACGAATAGAACGCACAAAAAAAGAATATCAATATGGGAGCAGAGAAGGACATCATCGTTGCCGTGGAGCTGGCCTCCACCGCCATCCGCGCCATCGCGGGCCGAAGAGAGACGGACGGGACCGTGCAGATACTGGCCGTCGTGCAGGAGGAATCTGCCAATGCCATCCACAAGGGCATCGTAGACAACATCGACAAGACGACGCAGGCCATCCGCTCGGTGGTGAAGCAGCTCAATGACAAGCTGGGCATCTACACAAAGCGCATCTACGTGGGCCTGGCAGGGCAGTCGCTGCGCAGCAAGAAGAATCCCGTCATCAGGCAGTTCGAGGAGAAGACGCAGATTTCGCCTCAGATTGTCGACGAGATGAAGGATTCCAACCTGGCCATCGACTATCCCGAATCGGAGATTCTCGATGTCATCCCGCAGGAGTATCGCATCAACAACCGCCAGGTGGCCGACCCGGTGGGCATGCAGGGCGACAGCATCGAGGCCAACTTCCTGAACGTGGTGGCCCGCACGAGCCTGAAGGAGAACATCGAGAAGTGTGTCCACGACGCAGGTTTCGAGCTGGCCGAGCTGCTCATCTCGCCCCTTTGCCTGGCCGACGCCCTGCTCCCCGAGAGCGAGAAGGCATCGGGCGTGGCCCTCGTCGACATGGGGGCCGAGACGACCACCGTCTGTGTCTACGACCGCGGCATCCTGCGCCACCTGGCCGTCATCCCGCTGGGCGGAGACAACATCACGGCCGACATCACCCGCCAGAACATCGAGACACACGAGGCCGAGATGCTGAAGCGCAAGTATGGAACCACCTACCGGAACGAACCTGCCACCGAGGCTGTGAACAGCATCTCGCTGAGCCACAGCCGCAAGATTGACGAGCTGACGCTGCAGGAAATCATCGAGGCTCGCTACGAGGAACTCTTCCTGAACATCAGCCACCAGGTGGACGGCCGCAGCGAGCGGCTGCTCTCGGGCTACGTCTTCACAGGCGGTGCGGCCCGGGTGAAGGACCTGGTGGAGGGCTTCAGCAAACAGGCCCACACCGACAAGCTGGTGCGCGTGGCTGAGGGCATGCCCGAAGGCATCAAGGCGGCGCCGGGAGTGACCATCGACGAGCCCGACACGCTCTACACCCTGATGGCCCTGCTGCGCCGCGGCGACCAGCCGTGCGTGGGCGAGCCGCCCGCCGAAGAGCAGAGCGAGATAGACTTCGACCATCCCGAGCCACAGCCTGAGCCCATCCCTGAGCCCGAACCCGAAACTCAGCCTACGCCCGAACCCGAATCCGAAAAGCCCAAAGCGCCCAAGGAATCCTTCGGCGAAAAGATGGGACGCTGGTGGCAAAGGCTCGACGACATCTTCAGTGAGAAAGACTAACACAAAAACCGACAAAACAAAAGCGACTATGCAAGATAATTTCAAAGGCGGAGGCCTGGGATTCGACTTCCCCAAGGCAAGCACTCCTCAGGAGAGTCCTTCCTCACCGAGCACCGCGAGCGGCATCCGGTTCAACTTCAGCGAGAGGAAATCGGCCCCCTGCATCATCAAGGTCATCGGCGTGGGTGGCGGCGGCAGCAATGCGGTGAACCACATGTACCGCGAAGGCATCCACGATGTCACCTACGTAGTCAGCAACACGGATAGCAAGGCGCTCGAGGATTCGCCCGTGCCCAACAAACTGCAGCTGGGCGACGGACTGGGCGCCGGCGGACAGCCCGAAAAGGGGCGCGAGGCAGCCCGCGAGAGCCTGGACGACATCAAGCAGATGCTCTCCGACGGCACACGCATGGTCTTCATCACCGCCGGAATGGGCGGCGGCACCGGCACGGGCGCAGCTCCCATCATCGCCCAGTGTGCCAAGGACGCCGACATCCTGACCGTGGGCATCGTCACCATCCCCTTCCTCTTCGAGGGGCTGAAGCGCATCAACCAGGCGCTCGACGGCGTCGAGGAGATAGCCCAGCACGTGGATGCGCTGCTCGTCATCAACAACGAGCGGCTGCGCGAAATCTATCCCGAGCTGACGCTGCTCAATGCCTTTGCCAAGGCCGACGACACACTGAGCATCGCCGCGCGCAGCATAGCCGAAATCATCACGCTCCACGGCAACATCGGCATGGACTTCCAGGACGTGAAGACCGTGCTGAAGGACGGCGGAGTGGCCATCATGAGCACGGGCTACGGCGAGGGCGAGAACCGCGTCACCAAGGCCATCCAGGATGCGCTCAACAGCCCCCTGCTCAACAACAACGACATCTTCAACTCGCGCAAGGTGCTGCTGAACATCGGCTTCAGCAACGAAATCGAGGCGCAGAGCCTGAAGATGGAGGAGATGAACGAGGTGAGCGACTTCATGAGCCGCTTCCGCAAGGACGTGGAGACGAAGTGGGGCATGTTCACCGACAGCTCGCTCGAGGGAAAGGTGAAAATCACCCTGCTGGCCAGCGGCTTCGGGCTGGAGAACGTGCCCGGCATGGCCAAAATAAAAGAGGTGAAGAAGCAGAACGAAGAGGAGGAGAACGACGACGAGCGCATCCGCCGCGAGCAGACCATCGCCTCCATCTACCGAAACGGCAAGGCGGCCTCGCTGCGCCACCACTTCAACTGCTTCGTCTTCGAGGACGACGAATTGGACTGCGACGAACTCATCGCCACCGTCGAGTCGTCGCCCACCAAGATGCGCTCACGCGAAGAGCTGCACACCATGCGCCCGCAGAAAACGACGGAACACGAGCCGATGCCCGACATCGAGCCCGAGGACACGGCCATCTAACCGAGCACGTCGCGCAAGACATCTACCGACTTCATGTCCGGCACCTCCGGCACGTGGAGCCGGTAGTATCGTATTATGACGTCGAGCACGCGGCTGCGCTGCTGGCGGCTCATGCGGAAACGGTGCATCGTCGGATAGTCCATCCTGAGCAGCAGCGGCACGACGGCAGCCTCGTCGGGCCGCAGGAAATCCTCGTGGAGCGGCAGGCTGGACGTCAGCACCCCCTCGCGCAGGTCGAAAACCACGCCCGCCCGGCGGCGACGCTCCTCCACGTTCGGCCAGAAGCCCAGGAAGCGCGACATGCGAATGAGGAAGACCAGATGAAAGTTGGCCAGCCCCGACTCGGCCCCGTCGAGCCAGCTCAGGCCATAGCCGAGGTAGCGGAAAAGCTCGGGGTTGCGCTCCTCGTGGCGCAGCACATAGTGCAGAAACTCCGCGAGGAAGAGGGCCAGCGAGGCCTTCACCGGATGATAGGGCAGCGACGTGTAGGGCACGGCCACGCTCACCTCGCGTAGCCGCTGCAGTGAGAGCTGCGGGCGATAGTCGAAGACCAGGTCGAGAATGCTCAGCGGCCGCAGCAGCACGGAGCGCATCTGGCTGCGGCGCGAGCGCGGCACGCTGACGAGAAACGACACGGCGCCGCGCGTCTCGGTGAAGACCGAGGCTATGACACGCTCGTCGTTGTAACGCAGCGTGTGCAGGACGATGCCGCGCGAATGTTCCAGCATACCCGTTTCTGCCTTTTTCCGAGATACAAAGGTACGAATAAGCGAGCAGAAAAGCAAAGTAAACTTTGGTTTTCTCGAGCGGAAGTACCTTCGGCCGCAGGCCAGAGGTACGCAAAAAGAGGCAAAAAGAGGCAATTTCGCCCCCGAAAGTGCATTTTTTCGGCAAATTATTTTGCCAGTCGGGGGAAATGATTTACCTTTGCAACCGCAATTGAGGAAACCCCCTCGAAAGCAACGGCCCCCGAACGTGGCCGAGTGGCTGGTCCCTTCGTCTATCGGTTAGGACGAGAGATTTTCATTCTCTAAAGAGGAGTTCGACTCTCCTAGGGACTACGAAGAATCTAAAAATAAAGCATATACACAAAAATGGCAAACCACAAATCATCCCTTAAGAGAATCCGTCAGACGGAGAAGAGAAGATTGCACAACCGCTACTACGCCAAGACGATGCGCAACGCCGTGCGCAAGCTGCGTGCCACCACCGACAAGGCTGCTGCAATCGAGATGTTCCCCAGCGTGCAGAAGATTCTGGACAAGCTGGCCAAGACGAACATCATCCACAAGAACAAGGCTTCGAACCTGAAGTCGAAGCTGGCCGCACACATCCAGAAGCTGGGATAAGCCCGCGGCTGTCTCTTCCTCCCGACAGAGAGAGATAAGCAGTTCTCCCCCACCGCCACGCGCGGGGGAGAACTGCTTTTTTTGTTTCCTTTTCTATGCGTTTTTCCTTACATTTCTAGCTTTCTGGTTTGCTGGAAAGTGCAACCCTCGCGGAAACGGTCAAGGGTTTTGGCCGAAACTCCTAAGGTTTTTTGTCAACGCAACGTGTTGTTCCGGCCCCAAGAACACGTTGTTTTTGGGAAAACCACGGCTTGGACGGGAAAAATCAATTTTCGGGAGTGCTGATTATCAACGTGCTTTGATTTTTGAATTTTGAACTTCGAATTGCGGTACACCATAGCGCACCGTTTCTCACCGTTCCTCACTGCGTTTTCCGAGGGGCGATTTTTCCGAACGGAAGCCATCGAGGTAAATAATTTTTAACCCACGGCGGGCGGAATCCTGACAAACAGATACCAGATACACTCTTTTTCCCCACCCGGGGCCGGGAATACGGCGAAAAGGCTGTACCTTTGCAGCATGAAACAGCCACATGGACCGGCCGGACGGCTCTTTCGGCTCATTGCCGAGGGCGAGCACGGGCAGCAGGACTTCAAATACAAGGTGGACGATGCGGAAAAGCTGGCACGCTCCGTCTCGGCCTTCGCCAACACCGACGGCGGGCGGCTGCTCATCGGCGTCTGCGACGACGGCTCGATTCACGGCGTGCGCTCCGAGGAGGAGATTTTCATGATGCACTCGGCGGCCTACCGTTTCTGCACACCCCAGCCCACCCTCCAGTTCGAGACGCTCCACGTGCCCACGGAGCCTCACGGCGGACGGCTGCGAACGGTGGTCGTATGCACCATCCTGCCCTCGGCCGAACGCCCCGTCTTCGCGCTGGAGGGAGGCGTGCGGCGGGCCTATGTGCGCGTGGCCGACGAGAACATCCTGGCCTCGCCCGTCCACCTGGCCATCTGGCGCCAGGAACGCCTTCCCCAGGGCCAGGCCTATGCCGACACGCCCCAGGAGCGCGCCCTGCTCGCCGTCCTCGGTGCCCACCCCGAGGGGCTGCCCCTCAACCCCCTGCTGCGCGCCGCGAAAAGCAGCGGCCAGGCCCCGTCCCGCCGCCTCTGCGTCACCCTGCTCGCCCGTTTCGTGCGCTTCGGGCTGGCCCGCATCGGGCGGCGCGGCCAGCAGTGGATTTTCCAGCCCGCCTGAAGCCCTATTTTTTCCACCCCTTTTGCTTGCCTATTTGCGAATTTCTTCGTAAATTTGTACCGAATTAAGAAACAAC
>CAMJRQ010000013.1 GCA_946408305.1 uncultured Prevotellaceae bacterium | reverse complement strand
TGACGAACCTGCTGGTGGACAACTTCGAGAAGCACATCGAGGACACGATGATTGCCGGAGACTACATCAGCGACCCGGCCGCCGTGGAGCAGGTGGTGCGCAACGCGCCGGCCGGCATCCGCGACCTCCTCAAGTGGGGCGTCCATTTCGACAAGAACGAGCAGGGCGACTTCGACCTGCACCGCGAGGGAGGCCACTCTGAGTTCCGCATCCTGCACCATGCCGACGACACCGGAGCCGAGATTCAGCGCGGGCTCATGGAGGCCGTGCGGCGCAATCCCAACATAGAAATCCTGGAGAACCACTTCGCCGTGGAAATCATCACGCAGCACCATCTGGGCATCCGCGTCACACGCCGCACGCCCGACATCGAGTGCTACGGAGCCTACGTGCTCAACCCCGAGACGGGCAAGGTGGACACCTATCTGAGCCGCGTCACCCTCATGGCCACCGGCGGCACGGGAGCCATCTATGCCACCACCTCGAACCCCAACATTGCCACGGGCGACGGCATCGCCATGGTCTACCGCGCCAAGGGAAAGGTGAAGGACATGGAGTTCGTGCAGTTCCACCCCACCGTGCTCTTCAACCCCAAGGAGACCCACCCCGCCTACCTCATCACCGAGGCCATGCGCGGATACGGAGGCATACTGCGCCTGCCCAACGGCGAGGAATTCATGCAGAAATATGACGAGCGCCTCTCGCTGGCTCCGCGCGACATCGTGGCACGCGCCATCGACCGCGAGATGAAGATTCACGGACTGGACCACGTCTGCCTCGACGTCACCCACAAGGACCCCGAGGAGACCAAGCACCACTTCCCCAACATCTACGCCAAGTGCCTCTCCATCGGCATCGACATCACCCGCCAGTACATCCCCGTGGCCCCCTCGGCCCACTACATGTGCGGCGGCATCCAGGTGGACCTCGACGGGCAGAGCAGCATCCGCCGCCTCTATGCTGTGGGCGAATGTTCGTGCACCGGCCTCCACGGTGGCAACCGCCTGGCCAGCAACTCGCTCATCGAGGCCGTCGTCTATGCCGACGCCGCCGCGCGCCACTCGCTCGAGGTCATCGACCACTACCAGTTCAACGAGCGCATCCCCGAATGGAACGACGAGGGCACGATGACGAACGAGGAGAAGGTGCTCATCGCGCAGGACGTGAAGGAGGTGAACCAGATTATGAGCACCTACGTGGGCATCGTGCGCAGCGACCTCCGCCTCCACCGCGCCTGGGAGCGGCTCGACCTGCTCTACGAGGAGACAGAGCACCTCTTCAAGCGCGTGAAGCCCACCAAGGACATCTGCGAGCTGCGCAACATGATCAACGTGGGCTACCTCATCACCCGCCAGGCCATCGAGCGCAAGGAGAGCCGCGGCCTCCACTATACCATCGACTATCCGCGCCACGCGCTGACCGAAGCCACCTCCTAACCTCCCTCGCAGGAGGGGGAGAACCCTCCCTTCAACCCTCGTCAACTCGTCCGTATGAAGAAACGCATATTCGGTTCGCTGCTGCTCATGGAAGGTGTCTTCCTGCTGCTCACCCTCGCCGTGAGTCTTTTCTATGGCGAGGGCGACGCGCACGCCTTTCTCCTGACGGCCGTCCTGTGCTTCCTCATCGGCGGTGTGTGCAAGTGGGCCGGGCGCAACAGCCGCCAGCAGCGCATGACGCGCACCGACAACTTCCTCGTCGTCTCGCTCTCGTGGGTGATGTTCTCCGTGCTGGGTCTCATCCCCTTCATGCTCGTTGCCCACATGAGCCTCACCGACGCCTTCTTCGAGACGATGAGCGGATTCTCCACCACCGGGGCCACCTGCATCACGCAGATTGACTCGCTGCCCCACGGGCTGCTCTTCTGGCGCAGCGTCACACAGTGGATGGGCGGACTGGGAATCGTCGTCTTCACCATCGCCCTGGTGCCGACCTACGAGATGCGCAACAACAGCATCTTCTCGGCCGAGGTGCCCGGAGTGGAGGTGGACAAGCTGCGGCCCAAGATAGCCAGCACGGCCCGCCGCCTGCTGTTCATCTATCTGACGCTCAGCCTTCTATTGGGCTGGCCCGATGAACCTCTTCGACGCCGTCTGCCATTCCATGACCACCATTGCCACGGGCGGCTTCAGCACCCACTCGCAGAGCATCGCCCACTACCACTCGGCCTATCTCGAATGTGTGGCGCCCACCTTCATGATTCTCGCGGGCGTCAACTTCAACCTCTATTATTATCTCTCCATACGCCGCGGACGCGTGCTCCTGCGCAACGAAGAGCTGCGCACGTACCTCAGCATCCTGGGCGTCATGGTCGCCTTCTTCTTCCTCGCCTTCTGGCTGGCCCCCGTGGCAGCCGAGAACCTCGGCACGCTGCCCGTCGGCTGGTGGGACCGCCTGCGCTCGGCCTATTTCCACGTGGCCACCATCATCACGAGCACCGGCTATTCGGCCCAGCACTTCGACTACGTGGCATGGGGCGCCGCCTTCTGGATGCCCACAATCTTCCTCATGGGCATCGGCGCCTGCTCGAGCAGCACGGCCGGAGGCATCAAGGTGGTGCGCGTGATGATAGCCGTGAAGACGGCCTTCAACGAGTTCATCCAGCAGCTCCATCCCCGTGCCGTGCTGGCCGTCAAGGTGAACAACCAGGTGGTCCCCAATCCCCTCGTGCGCCGCACGCTCGTCTTCATCATCGTCTATGTCTTCCTGGTGGTCTTCAGCATGATATGCTTCCCCTTCATGGGTCTCAACGTGGACACGGCCCTGGGCAGCTCCATCAGCATGCTCAGCAACATAGGCCCCGGCATGGGCGAGACAGGCCCGGCCGGCAACTTTGCCCACATCCCCGCCGCCGCCAAGTGGCTCATGAGTTTCTACATGCTCGTGGGGCGTCTCGAAATCTACACCGTGCTCTTCCTCTTCCTGCCCACGTATTGGAAGGAGCGGAAATAGCAGGGTATTTTGCTGACTATTTATTTACATTTCTTTCTTTCCAGATTGGCGGAAAGTTCCACCCGAGCCGAAACGGTTAAGGGTTTTGGAAAACGCAACACGTTGTTTTGGCCAACGCAACACGTTGCATTTTCCCCAAGAGCACGTTCCTCCGCAGAAATTCCCGGTTTCATCGGGAAAAACCGAATTTTGGGAGTGCTGATTTCCAAAGGGTTTTGAATTTCGAATTTTGTATTTTGAATTGCGGCGCAACAGTGCGCACCGAATCTAATCGTTCCTCACGGCGTTTTCTGTGGGGGTCGTTTCCGACTCTGGTAGCCATGTTGGTAATTTTTCTTGAAACTTTCGGCCCTCCGAGAGCCCCGTCGCGGCTACTGCCACCCGAGAAATAATCCGCCGAAAGGCTTGCCCCTTTGCGCGCTTCTTCGTAATTTTGTCCTCGGAAAACAACTTTTGACGATGAAACGTATCACCCGCTGCATCCTTCTCTTGCTGCTCGGCCTTGCGGCCCGGGCCAACGATGCCGTCTATCTGGGCAGTGGCAACCAGCTCATCCCCCTCCAGGAAACGCAGATTGCCGTGGCCCGCGAAGTGCTCACCATCCGTCTGCTCGACAGTGGCCGCGCCCGTGTCGACGTGGTCTACGAGCTCGACAACCGGGGCGAGGCCAAGACCGTCGTGATGGGCTTCGAGGCCGATGCCCCCTACAACGCCGAGTCGGCCTCGCCCGACGGACGCCACCCCTACATGAGCGACTTCCGCGTGGAGATGAACGGCCAGCAGCTGGCCTACGAGACGGCTATCGTGCGCCCCGACATCGCCCGCGAGGGTCTGCAGCCCATCGACATCGGGCCCATGAAGGGATCGCCGCAGTGGGAGGACATGGGCAACGTCTTCGTCTCGCAGACGGGCGACACCTGCGTCCACTACGCCTGCGCCTACTATTTCAAAGCCCCCTTCCGGCCCGGCCGCAACACCGTGCGCCACACCTACGAGTATGCCCTCTCCTACAGCGTGGCGGCCTGTTTCGAGCTGGCCTACAAGCTGACGCCCGCCACGCGCTGGGCCAACCGCGGCATCGACGACTTCACGCTGCGCATCGTGGCCGACCACACGGCCAAGCACTTCTTCCTGGCCGACGACAGTCTGTTTGCCCAGGCTCCGCTGCGCATTGCCCAAGGCGCGGGCAAGTTGCGCCCCGCCCGCTGGCAGGACGCTGACGGATTCGAGGTGACGCTGCGCAACGGCGTGCTCGAGTGGCACGCCACCGGCTTCCGCCCCGAGAGCGAGCTGCACCTCGTCTCGGCCGACGCGCTCCAGGACTTCTCCCACCCCGCGCTGGGCAGCTTCTACGACCGCAGCGAAGGCTTCCTGGAGGGCATCACGTTCCGGCAGCAGACGCAGACCGATTCGGTTCAGACACTCGGTTCGCGCGAGAAGCGCATCCTGCGCAACCTTCCCTATGCCCATCGCGGATACGTCTTCCACAACCGCCACCTGCGCCGCTATTTCAAGCATCTCTGGTGGTACATGCCCGACCCCGCATGGGAGGCCTCGACCGCCGATTTCACGCCCCAGGAGCTCCAACTCATAGAGGCTTCCCGCCCGTGAGGGAGGCTTAATCCCTAACCCCTAACCTTTTGTGATGGTATGAAAAGACTTGCTCTCGGCCTCGGCCTGCTCTGCGCCACGCTGGCCGTCGCGGCCCAGCGCTTTGTGGACGACTCGGTGCGCATCGGCCACCGGTGGCGCCACTATACGATGTTCCTGCCCGAAGGCTTGCCCGAGGGAGCCCCGCTCGTCTTCGTGCTCCACGGCTACGGAGGCGGCATCTGGCGCGAGAACCCGCTCGTGCCCACGGCCCGCGAGGAGCATTTCGCCCTCTGCATCCCGCAGGGACTCAAGGACCCCACGGGCCACCCCAGCTGGAACGTGGGTTATCCCTTCCAGCAGGGATGGCGCCAGGACGACGTGAAGGACCTCTGCCGCATGGCCCGCCACGTGCAGAAACGCTACGGACTGAGCCGCCGCAACACGTTCCTCACCGGCATGTCGAACGGCGGCGAGATGTGCTACCTGATGGCCTTCAGCCGGCAGCAGACGTTCCGCGCCGTGGCCCCCATCGCCGGGCTGACAATGGAGTGGATGTATCGCACGCTCTCCGCCCCGCGCCCCGTGCCGCTGCTGGAGATTCACGGCACGGAGGACCGCACCTCGGAATGGACGGGCGACCCCGAGAACCGGGGCGGATGGGGAGCCTACATGCCCGTGCCGCTGGCCGTGGGCTACTGGGTGGCCCGCAACCGCTGCACCCGCCAGGAGACAACCCGTCGCGAGAGCCTCCATCCCGAGAGCGGGCGCTACGTCTTGGAGCACCGCTTCACGGGCAGTCAGTCTGGCGCTGACGTGTGGCTCTACGAGGTGGTGGGCGCCGGCCACACGTGGCACACCGACGACCTCGACACCGGCCGCGAAGTGTGGCGCTTCTTCCGCCAGTATCTCGAATAGGGGAGGGGGAGGCAGAAAATCATCCCTTTCCGCTTGGTTTTCTGCACTACTTTTCGTAATTTTGTGTCGCAAAAAAACCAAGCCGTATTATGGAAGAAATGAGAAACATAGTGAACCGCTTTGCGGTCGGAGGAACCATCGCCAGCATCGCTCCGCTGGGCGAGGGACTGATTAACGACACCTATCTGGTGCGCACGGCCGAGACCGACCAGCCCGACTACGTCTTGCAACGCATCAACCACCACGTCTTCCCCGACGTGGACATGGTCATGCGCAACATCGCCGCCGTCACCGGACACATACGCCACAAGCTCGAAGCGCAGGGAACCGACGACCTGGACCGCCGCGTGCTCACCTTCATCCATCTGAAGGACGACGCCCAGCAGCTCTACACCCAGGTGGACGGCAACTACTGGCGACTGATGATCTTCATCCCCCGCACCGTCACGAAGCAGGTCGTCAACCCCGAGAGCAGCCGCGCCGCTGGCGAGGCCTTCGGACAGTTCCAGGCCATGCTCGCCGACATCGCCGTGCCGCTGGGCGAGACCATCAAGGACTTCCACAACATGGAGTTCCGCCTGCAGCAGCTGCGCGAGGTGGTGAAGAACGACCCCGCCGGCCGTGTGGCCGAGCCGCAGGTGCAGGCCATGCTGCGCGAGATAGAGAGCCGCGCCGTGGAGATGTGCAAGGCCGAGCGCATGGGCCGCGAGGGCATCCTGCCCAAGCGTGTGTGCCACTGCGACACGAAGGTGAACAACATGCTCTTCGACGCGCAGGACACCGACCGCGTGCTCTGCGTCATCGACCTCGACACCGTGATGCCCAACTTCATCTTCTCGGACTATGGCGATTTCCTGCGCACGGCAGCCAACGAGGTGGCCGAGGACTGCCCCGAGATGGAGCGCGTGGCCTTCCGCACCGACATCTTCGAAGCCTTCACCGAGGGCTACCTGCGCAGCGCAGGCTCGTTCCTGCTGCCCGTCGAGGTGGAGAACCTGCCCTACGCCGTGGCACTCTTCCCCTACATGCAGTGCGTGCGCTTCCTCTGGGACTACCTGAGCGGCGACCACTACTGGAAGTGCCAATACCCGACGCACAACTTCGTGCGCGCCAACAACCAGTTCCACCTGCTGCTGAGCATCGAGCAACACCAGCCGCAGATGGAGGAGTTCATCAAGAAACTCAGCTAAGGAAGGACCCGAGGATATGGAGAACAACAATACAGCGACGACGAACGTCAGCTACGCCTTCGTCAGCTTCGTCAGGAAATACATCTCGGCCAGCGTGCTGCTCATCATAGCCACGGTGCTGGCACTCGTGGTGGCCAACAGCCCGTGGGGCGACGCCTATGCCGCCTTCTGGCAGCAGCCCGTCAGCCTGAGCATCGGGCAGTTCAACCTCTTCAGCCACGGCGGCCACCCGATGTCGCTCGGCACGTTCATCAACGACTATCTGATGGCCATCTTCTTCCTGAGCGTCGGTCTGGAGATAAAGCGCGAACTGCTGTGCGGCGAGCTCTCGAGCGTGAAGAAAGCCCTGGCGCCCGTCATCGGAGCCTGTGGCGGCATGCTGGTGCCCGTCATCGTGTTCCATCTGATTTGTCCGGCCGACGAGGTGATGCAGCGCGGCATGGCCATCCCGATGGCCACCGACATCGCCTTCTCGCTGGGCGTGCTCTCGGTGTTCTCGAAGCGCGTGCCCATCGGGCTGAAGGTCTTTTTGGCCACCCTGGCCGTGGCCGACGACCTGGGAGGCATCCTGGTCATCGCCATCCGCTATACGGAGCACCTCTCGTGGCTCTATCTGGCCGGAGCCGTGCTCACCACAATCGTGCTGCTCATCGGAAACTGGCGGCAGGTGCGCACCAAGGCGTTCTACATCACCCTGGGCCTCGTCCTGTGGTACTGCATGGTGAACAGCGGCATCCACGCCACCATAGCCGGTGTGGTGCTGGCCTTCTGCGTGCCGGCCAACCTGCCGCGCGGCACGAAATACTACATCGAACGCATCCGCCGTTCCATCAACCATTTCCCGGCCATGGTGGTTTCGAAGGCCGACCGCAACAAGCCCACCATCCTGTCGGACGAAGAGGTTTCCATCCTGAAGAGCATCGAGAGCGCCAGCGACCATCTCATCAGTCCGCTTCAGGACATGGAGGACATTCTGCGCGTGCCGGTGAACTTCTACATCCTGCCCATCTTCGCCTTTGCCAACGCAGGCGTCAGCCTTGAGGGCATGTCGCTCTCCAACCTGTTCAGCGGTGTGGGCCTGGCCGTCTTCCTGGGTCTGCTCATCGGTAAGTTCGTGGGTGTGCTGAGCTTCACGTGGCTGGGCATCAAGCTGCGTGTCATCCAGATGCCCAAGGGTGGCACGTGGGCCACGCTGGCTTCGGTGTGCATGCTCTGCGGCATCGGCTTCACCGTGTCGATGTTCATGGCCAACCTTTCTTACGACACCACCCTCCACACGCTGCTCCTCAACGATGCCAAGCTGGGCATCCTGTGTGGCTCCGTCGCCTCGGCCATAGCAGGCTGTCTAATGCTCCACTTCACCCTCCCGCAGAGCGGCGAGGCCGACAAGGCAGTGCTGTCCGAAGACTTTCCCATCCACATGAATTCTGAAGCATAAAGCAACACCCGTATGAGACACTTCCTTTCCCTGCTCCTGACGGCTTTCGCAGCCCTCGGCGGAGTTCAGGCACGCATTGCGCTGCCCTCACATTTCACCAGCAACATGGTGGTTCAGCAGCAGTCCACGCTCCATCTGCGAGGCACGGCCAGTCCCTCGAGCCCCGTGACGGTGAAAGCCTCGTGGCAGAAGGCGGCCGTCACGACCCAGGCCGATGCTCAGGGCCGCTGGCAGGCCGACATCCCCACGCCCAAGGCCTCGACGAAACCGCAGACGCTCTCCGTTTCCGACGGCGAGGAGCTCCGGCTGGAGAACATCCTCGTGGGCGAGGTGTGGCTGGGCAGCGGGCAGAGCAACATGGAGATGCCCGTGGCCGGATGGGGCCGCATACTGGATTACGAGAAGGAAATCGAAGAAGCCCAGTTCCCCATGATTCGCCTCCTGCAGGTGAAGAAGGTCATTGCGCTCAGCCCCCGCGAACAGGTGGAGCTGAACATGGGCGGATGGCAGGAATGTTCGCCGCAGTACGTTCCCAACTTCAGTGCCCTGGCCTATTTCTTTGCCCGCCGGCTCTGGGAGGAGCTGAAGGTGCCCATCGGCATCATCGACGACAGCTGGGGCGGCACGGTGGCCGAGGCCTGGACCAGCCAGGAGGCGCTTGGCGGCGTACAGGGCTTCGCTCCGATTGTGGAGAAGCTGCAAAAGACGCAGGAGACGTATGCCGCCTGCGACAACGATATGGAGAAGCTCGAGGCACAGGGGCAGGCCGACATCGAACGCTGCGACCTGGGCACACGCTCGGGATGGCAGCGCCCCTCGGTGGACGACGCTTCGTGGATGGCCATGCAGGTGCCCGGTGCCTGGGAGGACTCGGCCCTGCCCGACTTCGACGGCATCGCCTGGCTCCGTCGCTCCGTCGACATCCCTGCCGAATGGGCGGGCAAGGACCTTACGCTCAGCCTGGGCAACATCGACGACCAGAACGTGGCCTTCTGGAACGGCGAGCAAGTGGGCTCGGCGGCACATCTGGGCATCAAGTCGCGCTACACCGTGCCCGGACGTCTGGTTCGCGAGGGCAAGAATAGCGTCAGTGTCCGCGTGCTCGACAAGGGCGGCCACGGCGGCATCACGGGACCGCGGAACGAAATCTTCGTGCAGTTGGACGACCAGCACCGCATCGCGCTCACCGGAACGTGGCGCATCAAGGCCAGCACACCCTTCGACGAGCTGCCCTTCACGCCCCAAATCCGCGGCGTACACAACTTCCCCACGGTGCTCTGGAATGCCATGATGCAGCCCCTCGCCGACTTCCCCCTGCGCGGCTTCATCTGGTATCAGGGCTGCTCCAACGTGGGCCGCGCCCGCCAATACGAGAGCCTCTTCCAGACGATGATTCAGGACTGGCGCCAGCGTTTCGGCAATCCCGAGATGCCCTTCTACTTCGTGCAGCTGGCCAACTATCTGGCCCCCAGCACGTGTCAGCCCGACTCGCGGTGGGCCCAGCTGCGCGAGGCTCAGGCCAGCGCCCTCTGCCTGCAGAACACGGGCATGGCCGTGAACATCGACCTGGGCGTGGCCAACGACATCCATCCCAAGACGAAGCGCGAGCTGGGCCGTCGCCTGGCCGCCATCGCCCTCCATCAGACCTACGGAAAGAAGAAGATTCCCTTCACCGCCCCCGTCTACGAGGGCATGACCGTCCGCGGCTCCGAGGCCGTCATCCGCTTCAGCCAGCCCCAGGGCAGCGAGCCGCTCGTGCAGGAGACCAACCTGACGGGCTTCATCATGGCTGGCCCCGACGGACAGTGGCACGCAGCCACGGCCCGCACAACCGGCCCGGACGAGGTGACCGTGACCAGCCCCGAGGTGAAGTTCCCCGTGGCCGTGCGCTACGGATGGGCCGACAATCCCACCTGCACGCTCCGCACCGAGAGCAACCTCCATGTGGCTCCCTTCCGCACCGACAACTGGTAACAGAAACATAGCTAACGCATTTAATAACACCAAATTTAACAACAAGTGTAATGACACAGAGATTCATTCTGAACGAAGTATCCTACTTCGGTGCCGGCGCCCGCAAGGAACTGCCGGAAGTACTTCACCGCATGGGCCTGCACAAGGCGCTCCTCTGCACGGACAAGGGCCTGCTCAAGGTGGGCACCGTGAAGATGATTACCGACGTGCTCGAGGCCGCTGGTTTCCCCTACGAAATCTACAGCGAGATTAAGCCCAACCCCACCGTGACGAACGTGCAGCAGGGCGTGGAGGCCTTCAAGGCCTCGGGAGCCGACTGCCTCATCGCCGTGGGCGGAGGGTCGAGCATGGACACGGCCAAGGGCATCGGCATCGTCAGCAACAACCCCGAGTTTGCCGACATCGTCTCGCTCGAGGGATGCGCTCCCACGAAGCACAAGAGCGTGCCCATCATCGCGCTGCCCACCACGGCCGGCACCGGAGCCGAAGTGACCATCAACTACGTCATCATCGACGAGAAGCGTCAGGCCAAGATGGTCTGTGTGGACCCCAACGACATACCCGCCGTGGCCATCGTAGACCCCGAACTGATGTATTCGCTGCCCAAGGGCCTGACGGCTGCCACCGGCATGGACGCCCTGACGCACGCCATCGAGGGCTACATCACCAAGGGCGCTTGGGTGATGAGCGACATGTATGAGCTGCAGGCCATCAAGATGATTGCCGAGAACCTGCCGCTGGCCGTCGAGGAACCTACCAATCCCGTGGGTCGCGAGGGCATGGCTCTGGCACAGTACATCGCCGCACAAGCCTTCAGCAATGTCGGTCTCGGCCTCGTCCACGGCATGGCCCACCCGATGGGCTCGCTCCACGACGTGCCCCACGGCGTGGCCAACGCACTGCTGCTGCCCACCATCATGGAGTTCAACATGCCTTCGCGCATCGAGAAGTTCGGCGTCATCGCCCGCACGATGGGCGTCGACACCACCGGCATGACGCCCGAAGAGGCCGCCCAGGCTGCCGTCGAGGCCGTGCGCCAGTTGGCCATCCGCGTGGGCATTCCCCAGCACCTCTCCGAGCTGGGCATCACGGCCAAGGACATCCCCGCCC
>CAMJRQ010000012.1 GCA_946408305.1 uncultured Prevotellaceae bacterium | reverse complement strand
GCAGTCGTGCAACTTCGCAGCTCCCTCCACCCGGCAGTTGGCTCTGATGTGGCAGTTGACGATTTCGCCCGTGTTCACGATGTGCACGTTGTTGCCGATGGTTCCCGTGCGGTTGGGCCCTGCGTTGCGCTTCTTCTGTTCGATGTCGGTGCGCACCAGCTGTCGGATGGCGCCGGTGAAGGCCTTGTCCTGCTCGTATTTCACCATCAGGGCGGCTATCTGCGAGTTCAGCCCGTCGAAGATCATCACGTTTCCGTCGCCCACCTCGTTCAGCACCGATATGATGCTGCCTTCGCCGAACGATGCGTCGGGGCGTGTCTCGATGGTGGCGACATTCGAGATGAGGCAGTCGTCACCGATGCGATAGTTGTTGATGTAGCCTCCGATGCGTTCCACCAGGCAGTTGTCGCCTATCTCCGTGTTGCGCAGTGTGGCGTGCTCTATGCCGCTGTGTTTCAGGAATCCGTCGCTCACTTCGATCATCTTGTCGAAGCATCCCAGACGGACGTTGCCGTAGAAGGCCACGTGCCGCACGCAGGCGGGCCGGAACGTGTCGGCCACCCGGATTCTCTGCCAGTCCTCGGCCGTGCATCCCTGCTGTGTCAGGGTGGTTATTTCCTCGTTTGTGAGTGTGCGCATCGATGGGACTTTCTCTTTACGGCAACAAAGGTACAACAAATAATTGACATACCGGATGTCTCGGCAAACGAAAAACGCGCTGCCCAGACAATCTGAGCGGCGCGTTTCCGGTCTTTCCCTTTGCGGGTTTCCTGTTTTGCTGCGTCCTCTCTATCCCAGATAGTGGCGCAGGAGGCTGTTGCGGCTGCCTTGGCGCAGTTTGCGGATGGCTTTCTCGCGAATCTGGCGCACTCGCTCGCGTGTCAGTCCGAAGCGCTCGCCGATTTCCTCGAGCGTCATCTCCTGGTGGTTGATGCCGAAGCTCATCTCGATGATGTCTTTCTCGCGGTCGTTGAGCTGGCTCAGTGCGCGGGCAATCTCGGTGTTGAGGCTTTCCTTGACGAGCTGTGCGTCGGCCATGGGCGAGTCGGTGTTGACCATCACGTCGAGCAGGCTGTTCTCCTCGCCTTCGACGAAGGGTGCGTCCACGCTGACGTGGCGGCCGCTGGCCCTCAGGCTGTCATTGATTTTCTCGGGCAGCTCGTTCACCAGGTCGGCCAGTTCCTCGGCGCTGGGTTTGCGCTCGTGTTCCTGCTCGAACTTGGTCATGGCCTTGCTGATTTTGTTCACGGCGCTCACTTGGTTGAGCGGCAGTCGCACGATGCGGCTCTGCTCGGCCAGGGCCTGCAGGATGGTCTGGCGAATCCACCACACGGCGTAGCTGATGAATTTGAATCCGCGTGTCTCGTCGAACTTCTCGGCGGCCTTGATGAGGCCCACGTTGCCCTCGTTGATGAGGTCGGGCAGCGAGAGTCCCTGGTTCTGATACTGCTTGGCCACGCTGACCACGAAGCGCAGGTTGGCCCTGACGAGTTTGTCCAGTGCGCGGCGGTCGCCCTTGCGGATGCGCTGCGAGAGCTCCACCTCCTCGTCCACCGTGAGCAGGCTCTCACGACCGATCTCCTGGAGGTACTTGTCGAGCGAGGCACTGTCGCGGCTGGTAATGCTTTTTGTGATTTTTAATTGTCTCATGTTTCCTAATGGCGCACATTTAAGCACGCAAAGATAGTGCTTTTTTCTCAAATATTCCATATTTTGGCCAAAAATTTTAAAATAATCTGCATCTTTTGCATGTTCTTCGGCGGAAAAGTCATAACTTTACGCTCCAGAAAGCGAATACTAACCCAAATTAAAACTAAAAAACTATGAGTACCGGACTGATTATCCTCCTTGCCATTGTGGCCGTAGTGGCTTTTGCCGCCATCGGCATTTACAACAACCTGGTGTCGCTGCGCAACAACCGCGAGAACGCCTTTGCCAACATCGACGTGCAGCTGAAGCAGCGCTACGACCTCATCCCGCAGCTGGTGGCCACCGTGAAGGGTTATGCCGCCCACGAGAAGGAGCTGCTCGAGCGCATCACGCAGGCCCGCACCGCCGCCATGAACGCCACCTCCATCAACGAGAAGATCGAGGCCGACAACCAGCTCTCCAGCGCCCTGGCCGGGCTGCGTGTCTCTGTCGAGGCCTATCCCGACCTGAAGGCCAACCAGAACTTCCTGCAGCTGCAAGGCGAGATTTCCGACATCGAGAACAAGCTGGCCGCCACGCGCCGCTTCTTCAACAGCGCCACCAAGGAGCTCAACTCGGCCGTGCAGCGCTTCCCCGCCGTGCTCTTGGCCGGCATGTTCGGCTTCCACACCGAGCCCATGTTCGAGGTGCCGCAGGCCGAGCGTGCACAGTACGACAAGGCTCCCGAAATCAGCTTCTAAGCCCCGACAGATGAGATACGTAGGCATCCACACCCAGCAGTGGAGCAACAACCTGAAGAGCCTCCTCCTGCTGCTGCTCTTCCCCTGCATCCTGCTGGGCATGGTCTACCTGTTCCTGGTCTGCGTCAATGCGCTGGGCGTCACCGACCCCGCCTATGGCCAGCCCGTGGAGACGGTCGACTGGGACTACGTCAACTACGAGATGCTCCACGTGGTCCCCTGGGTCATCGGCATCGTGGGCGTGTGGTTCCTCGTCTCCTACTTTGCCAACACCAGCATGATACGCCATGCCACCGGTGCCCGCCCGCTCGAGCGGCGCGAGAATCCGCGCGTATATAACATCGTGGAGAACCTGACGATGACGTGCGGCATGGACATGCCCAAAATCAACATCATCGACGACCCCCAGCTCAACGCCTTTGCCAGCGGAGTGGACCGCGCGAGCTACACCGTCACCGTCACCACCGGCCTCTGCGACCTGCTCTCCGACAGCGAGCTGGCCGGTGTCATCGGCCACGAGCTCACCCACATCCGCAATCGCGACACGCGTCTGCTCATCGTGAGCATCATCTTCGTGGGCATCATGAGCACCATCATGAGCCTGGCCCTGCGCTTCATGTGGAACACGATGATTTATGGCGACGGCAACCGCCGCGTCAGCAGCAGCAACAGCAGCGGCAATGGGCGGGGCGGCAACGGGGTGGCCATCATCGTGGTGCTCCTGGTGGCAGCCGTGCTGGCCACGGTGGGCTACGTCTTCACGCTCCTCACGCGCTTTGCCATCAGCCGTAAGCGCGAGTACATGGCCGATGCCGGCGGGGCTGAGCTCTGCGGCGACCCCCTGGCCCTGGCCTCGGCGCTGCGCAAGATCAGCGGCAACCCTGCCCTCTCCGACGTAGACCGCCAGGACGTGGCCCAGCTCTTCATCATCCATCCCCAGATGAACCTCAAGGGCTTCACCGCCCTGATGAGCAACCTTTTCAGCACACACCCCTCCACCGAGAGCCGCATACGCTATCTGGAGCAGTTCTGAGGGAAATGTAAACATATTGTCATCCCATGGCCCGATTCCCGTCCGGAGGAGTGCGCCCGAAAAAGACCCAAAACAGCCTTTTTCGGGCGTTTTTTCGTCCGTTTTGGGAGATGTTGAAAAGTCAACCGCCTGATTGTTAAGTGTTCCCGATTTTTCGTTTTTTCGAGCCGAGCCGTGCCTCGGTCCGTTTTGAGCGATTCTCGCGAGGTTTCGGCACACCAATCACGAAATAGCAACGTGTTGCGTTGCCCGGAACACCACGTTGCGTGGTCCAAGACAACACGTTGTTTTCCCTCTGTCTCTGCGAAATCGAAATCTGGAAAGCACGAAATGTCAGGAAATAATCACTTGTGAGCCGCCCCGCGTGCCGATTCCTGCCCCCGGGCGCCGATGTTACTTTTTTGTTACATTTTTGCCGATACGGTTGCGCGTGTCGCGCATTTTTGCGTATTTTGTGCCTCGAAATCGAAAAGCAAGCGTATCGTTATGAATCAGCGCAAACAGTCGGAGCGAATCCAGACCTCCATCCTCAACCCGCTCGAGAAGCGGGCATTACGCAACATTGCGAGCCGGTTGCCCCGGTGGGTCACGTCGGACGGGCTGACGGCCCTGGGCGTGGCGGGCGCCGTCGTGGTGCTCGTGGGCTATGCCCTCACGCCGCTCAGCGCCGCATGGCTCTGGCTGGCCAACCTGGGCTTCTTCATCAACTGGTTCGGCGATTCGCTCGACGGCACCCTGGCCCGCGTCCGTCAGCAGCAGCGCCCGCTCTATGGATTCTACATCGACCACAACCTCGACTGCGTCTGTGCCTTCCTCATGGTGCTGGGCGCCGGCATGTCGGCCTACATGAGCATGTGGACGGCCCTGCTCATCGCCACCGTCTATTTCATGCTCGACGTCTTCGTGATGATCAACACCCATCTGAAGAACGAGTTCCAGCTGACGTTTGCCAAGCTGGGGCCCACCGAGCTGCGCCTCTCCATCGTCATCATCAACACCATCGTATTCTTCTGCCCCCAACTCCACGAGTGGAGCCTCAGCCTGAGCCTGCTGGGCAAGGAGGTGAGCCTCTCGGCGCTCGACATCGGCGGGCTCCTCATCGTCGTGGTGCTGTCGGTCATCTATCTGGCCGGACTCTGGCGCGACGCCCGCTATTTTGCCAGCATCGACCCGCTCAAGAAACGGGACAGCTGAGGGCGAAAATTCGGGCTGAAAGCAAAAAAATCTACACATTATTGATATTTTTTGTGCGGGGAATGAACATTTTCCCGCACTTTTTGTATTTTTGCCTCTGAAAACATGATTTTTTTCTTGAAATGGCAACTATAATAAACTTTAACAACTAAACTCAACATGAAACACAAACTGACCCTTCTCCTGGCCACGCTGCTATGCCTGGCAGGAGTGAAAGCATGGGCGCTCGACCAGAATGGCGGCGTCTATCAAATCGGCACGGCCGCAGAACTCGCAGAATTTGCCGCGCTGGTGAACGGCGGAGAGGCCAACGCCAATGCCGTGCTGACGGCCGACATCGACTACACGGCCAGCCCGGCCCAAATCGGTAACCCGGTGTATAACGGAGTTTTTGACGGCCAGGGACACAAGGTGACCGTAGCCTTCGAAGGCACGAACACCAAGGGCGAGAATGCTGCGCTCTTCTTCAAGGTGGGCGGCACGGTCAAGAACCTCTGCGTGAGCGGAACCATCTCGTCACCGCTCGACAACGTGGCATCCGTCGTCTTCAACCTCTACGGATGGGTGGACCACTGCTATTCCGATGCCACCATCATCAGCACCAAGAGCGGTAGCTGCAGCAGCGGCGGCATCGTCGGCCAGAGCTACAACGGCAGTGCCACCACCAACTGCTTCTTCGCCGGCAAGTTCTCCAGCGAGACGGCCACGAATTTCGCGGGCGTCATCGGGTGGTCCGAGGGCAACGGCGTGGCTGCCAACTGTCTGGTGGTCGCCCAAGCCGAGGGCTCGGCATGCGGCAATTCCAGTACCGCCATCGCGCGCAACTCCTCGCGAACGGACAATTGCTACTACCTCTACAACGACGAGGCCAACTTTAAGGAGAACAGCTTCCAGAGTGACAAGCAGCTTGTGGGAAGCCATGCTACTACGGCCGACGAGCTGAAAAGCGGCAAGATTGCCTGTCTGCTGGGCTGGGGCCAGGAAATCGGTGTCGATGACACCCCCAATCCCTTCTCCACGAAGAAAGTCTATCCCATGGGCAGTTGCACGGAGCCCACGGGCTACACCAACGATGCCGCACAATCGGCCCACGCCTTCAGCGGCATGAAGTGCTCGGCCTGTGGCACCTATAACCCCGACTACATGACTCCCGTCGGCGGCGTCTATCAGATTGGAACTGCCGACCAGCTGCAGTGGTTTGCCCTGAAGGTGAACGACAAGAATCTCGACATCAACGGTGCGCTGACAGCCGATATCGACATGGCAGGCGTGACCGATTGGCCCATGATTGGTTCCACCGGTGTGGAAAGCTACTACAACATGTACCGCGGAACGTTCGACGGCCAGTATCACAAAATCAGCAACCTGAGTGTGAGCAAGCCCGAGGCTGAGGGCGTGGGCCTCTTCGGAATGATAGGTCCCGGTTCTGTGATAAAGAACCTCTTCACCGATGCCTCCTGCAGTTTCTACGGTTTGAAGAAGATAGGCGGCATCATGGGCTATGCCTATGGTGCCGGCGTTGCCGCTCCCATCAAGTTGCTGAACCTGGGAAGTGCCGCCAACGTGGCTGCCGTCCCGGTTACCAGTGGTGGTCAAGACGATGCAGGCGTGGGTGGAATCACCGGCAACTGCGCAGGCGGTATCAAGGGCGAGATTACGAACTGCTGGTTCGAGGGCGACGTCTCTGGCACCAGTGCCGCGTTTATCAGCGGATGGTGCGGCACCAACCAGTTTACGCTCACCAGCTGCTGGAGCATCTCGGAGAGTGCGGCCGCCTCGCTGATGACCCGTGCCGGCAATAGTGGCACCAGCGTGACGCTGAAGAACTGCTTCGCCGTAAAGGGCACACAGGTACCCCTCGTCACGACCGAAGAAGTGGCCAACGGAGCCCTCACCTGGGGCATTAACGGCGAGAGCGCCGAGAACCCCACGTGGTTCCAAAAGATTGGCACCGACCCCATACCCACCCTGCAAGGCACTGACATCGTATATAAGGTAGGCACCAAGAACTGCGACGGCAGCGATGGCGAGGGCTTCGGCTTCTCGAACGAGAACACGGGCTTCACGCAGCTGCCCCACCAGGTGGACCCCACGACGGGCGTCTGTTCCATCTGCGGACAGCTCTCCAAGGGCGACGACGGATGGTATGAAGTGGGCACCACGACGGCCTTCCTGGCCTTCGCCGAGATGGCCAAGACACAGGCCGACATGAAGGTGCGCCTGACGGCCGACCTCGACTTCGCCGGCGTGGACGACTCGTGGGCTCCCATCGGCGGAACGAAGAACTTCGTGGGCCAGTTCGACGGACAGGGACACAAGTTCTCGAACCTCGTCCTCAACCAGCCCACGAAGAACGACTTCGGCGTGTTCAAGACGGGAGCCAACGTGGTGCTCAAGAACTTCTATCTCGACGCCTCCTGCTCCATCACCGGCGCACAGCGCGTTGGCCTCATCGGCAATCACAACGGCGCCGGAGCTGTCTTCGAGAACATCGGAAACTCCGCCAAAGTGGCCGGCGATGGCGGCAACGTGGCCGGCCTCATCGGTGGCGGATGGGCCGGTAGCGGTACGGTGACCTTCAACTCCTGCTGGATTGTGGGCGAAATCACCACCACGGGCGAGAATGGAGCATCCGCGGGCGAGAGTGGAGCCTTCTGCGGATGGACCAACACGGGCACATTCATCTTCAACGACTGCTGGACGACGGCCAACGTGAAGAATGCCTCCATCTCCACCTACTTCACACGCTTCAACGGCAACAACACCATGCAGTTCAACAACTGCTACAGCCTCTTCGGCACACAGGTGAAGAAACTTCCCGGATACGAGGATGCCGCAGAAGCCGACGCAACGGCGCGGAGCACCATCTGGGAGACCGTAAATGCCGAACTGGCCAGGGGAGCGATTGCCTATGTCCTGAACGGCGACCAATCGACCATCAAATGGTACCAGACGCTGGGCGAGGACGCCACGCCCGTGCCCTGGGACAGCCACAAGCGCGTCTATGGCATCGGAGCACTCAACTGCGACGGCAAACCGCTCACCGGCACGCTCGAGTTCACCAACGACGGCACCCTGGTGCCCGAGATTCCGCCTCACCAGTACGATCATGGCTTCTGCAAGAACTGCGGCTCGTTCGATGCCAACTACAAGCCGCTCGTCGACGGCTTCTACGAACTGGACGACGCCCTCGACCTCTACTGGTTCAGCACCCTCGTGAACAACGGCAACAAGACGGCCAACGCCCGCCTGACGGCCGACATCGACATGACCGACGTGAACGACCGCTTCCAGCCCATCGGCGCTGCACCTGCCAACTATGGCGGCACGTTCGACGGCGACTTCCACGTCATCTCGAACCTTAAGATCAACCGCCCCGACATCAACGACACGGGCTTCATCGGAGTGGCCCTCAGCGGCATGACGCTGAAGAACATCATCTTCGACTCCACCTGTGAAATCTACGGCGGCAAGTATGTGGGCGTCGTGGGTGCCAGCCTCTCGGGCCAGACAAGCAATATCAACCTGACCAACATTGGCTACGAGGGCAAGATATATGCCACGACGGGAGAGAACGCAGGCGGTATCATCGGCTGCAACCACGGTTCGGCAGCCCTGTACGTCATCTCCAACTGCTACGTCTCGGGCCACGTGGAGGGCCTCAACCAGTCGGGTGCCATCTCGGGTTGGATGGGTTCGAAGGGTGGTTCGGTCACTTCGTGCTGGGTGACCGCCGAGGTGGTAGGCGCTGACAGCGACGAACGCTACCTCTATCGCAACGGAAGCACGGCTCCCAAAGCATCGCGGCTCTATGCCACCGTGGGTGCACAGGGCACCATCGTAAGCCTCGATGACGTGGTGAGCGGCGAGCTGACATGGAAACTGAACGGCGAGAGCTTCCTCGACGCCACCTGGTTCCAAACCATCGGCGAGGACGTGCAACCCACCTTCGTCCCCAACCACGGACTCGTCTACAAGATTGGCGAGACACTGGGCTCCGTCTACAACGAAGGCACCTACGAGGAATTCCGCCAGCTGGTGATCGAAGCCGAAACGAAGTTCGTCGAGGAGACCGTGGCCTGCCAGGACCTGCTCGACCTCTACGGGCAGACGGTGGAGAGCTGGGGCAGCATCGAGACACTCGAGGAGTTCCTCATCGAATATCGCGCTGGGCTCGAACTGAAGAACCAAGTGCTGGCTTCGGCCAAGGCCTACCAGAAATATGCCGACGCTTGCACCTTCGCCTCGAACTACCTGGCCGAGAACAGCTTCGAGAGCGACATGCGCACCCTCCTGGAGAACTATCTCAACACCGAAGCCGCTCCCAGCGAAGACTATCCCAACGGCACGTCCAAGCACATCATGGCCGTCCATGAGCTCAACGACGAGCAGATAGCCGCCGAGACCGACTTCGTGAACAACCTCCTCCAGAAGGCCATTGCCACCAACATCATCCCCGGCACCGAAATCACCGTCACGCTGAACAACTACGACTTCAGCGACGGACTGAACGGTTGGGATGTGGAGGATTCGAACAAGGGTGCCACCACCGGAGGCGAGACCAGCATCATGCACATCGCCCGCGGACTGAACACCCAGTTCAGCATCGGACAGACGCTCACCGAGGTGCCCAACGGCATCTACGTGATGAGCGTGAACGGATTCAGCCGCGCAGGCAATGACATCTACTCGGAGTTCTACGCCGGACAGCTCTTCCTGAACGGCAACATGAACTATCTGATGGCGCCGGGCGAGGATGCCATCAGCAAGGACGATGCCGAGGACGGTGTGAACTGCCACATCACAGGCACGAGCCTCGACGACGAGTATATCGTCGACGCCTTCGAAGGCTGGACACCGGGCTACATGATCGGCTGCTCCTATGCCTACAATGCCGGACGCTATCTGAACTACGCCGCCGTAGAGGTGACCGACAGCACGCTCACGCTCGGTGTGCGCAACCCCGGCACCGGACTGACAAACGACTGGACCCCCTTCGGCAACATCCACGTCTACTACCTGGGCTCGGCCGAGCAGGCCAGCCAGCAGCTCGATGCGGTGCTCGACGGTTATGTGGCACGTGCACAGACTATCGTTGAATTCATCGGACTCGACACGGAGGATGGCTACGGAGCCTACCCCTACATGTCGGAGGAACTGAAGGGCGAGGTGGACGACCTCATTACTGAGCGCGCCCAGGCAACCACCGGCGAGCAGAAGATGGCCCTCATCAACAAGTTCTCGGAAGCCTTCCAGAAGGTGTACAGCTGCCGCAAGGCCTACATCGCCCTGTACGAAAAAGCACTCCAGGTGCAGGACCAGGCCATCGCGCTGAGCCAATACAACCTCATTAGCGAAACTGAATTTGAGGAGGTCGCCATGGCCTTTATGACCGCCATTGAGGTTTATACCAGCGGCGACTTAGACGAAGCCGGTGTGCAGGCCGAGATTGAGAAGCTCAACGCCTTCAACTTTGCTCCCGAAAAGGACGAGAACGGCGTCTACCAGCTTTCCTCGGGCCGCGACCTGGGCCTCTTTGCACTGCTCGTGAACACCGGCGAGTATGACGCCGACGCCGTGCTGACGGCCGACGTCGACCTCACGGACATCATATACGTGCCCATCGGCTGGAACTTGAGCACGAACAACTCGTCAGCCAACCAGTCGGGCGCTCTCTATCGCGGACACTTCGACGGACAGGGACACCGCGTGAGCAACCTGAAGGCCAACTATCCCGAGAGCATCGGCGTGGGTATGTTCGGCGACATCACGAACCCCGCCCACATTGAGAACTTCGTGCTCGACGCCTCGTGCGAGATTCACGGAAAGGACCGCGCCGGCGTAGTCGGACGTGCCGATGCCACCGACCGCTCGGGTGCCGACCGCATCGTCACCATCAACAACGTGGGCAACGAAGGCAAGGTCTATGCCGACACCGCTCCTGCTGGAATCCTGGGCAACGCCAACTGGGGAGCAGTGGCCATCATTCACGACTGCTACTCCAGCGGACTCATCACCGTGGAGACGGAAGCCAACCGCGGCACCTCCGACCGCAATGCATCGCTCATCTGCGGCTGGCTGGCCAATCAGGGAGCCGAGGTTACGAACTGCTGGTCGACGGCCGAGATTACGAACTACCAGAGCGTGGAGCGTGCCTTCTGCCGCGTGGGAGGCGATAACAACACCTTCCGTAACAACTACAGCACGTTTGCCTCGCAGGCCACGGTGGTCGATGCTTCGGCCTTCGAGAGCGGCGAGGTGACCTACAAGCTGAACGGCGGAAATACCGACGCCTCCGTCATCTGGACACAGACCATCGGACAGGACCTCCACCCGGTCTTCCGCACAAGCCAGATTGTCTTCTTCATCGACGGACAATATGTCAACAACGGCGAAACAGCCATCCGTCAGGTGACCGCCAAGCTGGGCCAGACGGTGACCGTCTACGACGCACAGGGCCGCATGGTTCGCGCCAACGTCCCGGCAAGCCAAGCCGTCGGAGGCATGAAGCCTGGAATGTATATCCTGAAGGGTGAAAGCAAGAGCGTGAAGGTGCTCGTCAAGTAAGGAACCCTGACAAACGAATGAACGAGGTTGCCAGCTGGCTGCCTGGCCGCAAGAAACAGGTGGCACAGCTGGCAACCTTTTTTACAGAACAACTGAAAAGCAAACACTCCAAGAATGAAACAACCCAGATTCTTCGCCCTGCCGCTCATGCTGATGCTCTCGATGGCCCTCCCTGCCGCCACCGAGAACATTCGCATCATGACGTACAACATCCCCTACGGCAACATACAGGTGAGCGACGGCAACGGCGACAACACGTGGGCCAAACGCTGCTCCACCATCGTGGCCTACCTGAACGACGTGGCCCCCGACCTCATCGGCATGCAAGAGCCCGTCCGCGCCGAGCTGTGCGACATCATGCGCGGCCTGCCCAACTATGCCATGCTGGGCACGGGGCGCGACAACGGGGCGCAGAACGGCGAGTACACCCCCATCATCTATCGCACCGACCGCTTCTATTGCCTGGCCAACGACACCTATTGGCTCACCGAGACGCCCAAGGTGCACTCCAAGGTGAGCGGCTCC